>CAMPJF010000082.1 GCA_946886725.1 uncultured Candidatus Saccharibacteria bacterium
AATTGCCGCCTGCTTTTCCGCCTCGGTAATAAACTTATTACTAACCATACGGCTCAATACGGTCGCCTGGCGTTCTTTGGCATATTCCATACTGCCGCTAATCGGCGAATACGCACTTGGCGCAGGCAATACACCCACCAGCATACTGCTTTCCGCTAGCGTCAAATCTTTTGGTGATTTGTTAAAATATGTTTTAGCAGCAGCTTCTATTCCAAAAGCGTTTTCTCCAAAATAAACCGAGTTCAGATACATATTAAGTATCTCGTCTTTGGTGTACTGCTGTTCGATAGCAATCGAGACCGCTAACTCTTGATACTTACGAAGGAAAGTCTGGTTCGCGGTTAAGAGTGTATTCTTCGCGAGCTGCTGCGTTAAAGTTGAACCACCATAGCCTGTCGCGTCCCTCGACATGATGTTGGCATACAGAGCTTTTGCGATACTAGCAAACGAAAAGCCGCCATGCTTATAAAAATCTTTATCTTCAGAGGCAAGTAATGCCTTTTTTGTCGTTTCGGAGATTTGATCAAGCGGGAGGATGTCGCGTGATTCCGCGCGTCCAATCTTATAAAACACTTCATCATTCTTATCTAGTAGCACGACACCCGTATTATTACGGTTCATCAGCCGCTCCTGATCAGAAATATCATTTGCGTAATATGCATACGTTGCGATAGGAATAACGACCAAAAATGCGATTAGCGGCAGGCCGATCAGCGCGAATTTTTGCTTACGCGACAATCCAGTAAACCATTTCCAGCGACGCTTTAAGCCGCGTTTTATCTTCGCAACACCAGTTACTTTCTTTGTGTATCTGCCTTCACGGATCATATATATGCTCTTCTCAGTAAATAATTATAATGTCGAGTTCTACTTGAACTCACTGACACTGTTTATATTATCTCACGATTTTGTTGTTTTTTACAAAGTTGCCTCGCTACTGAACACGCGTTACGAAGGCGCACATAATTGCTGCGGCAAGCGCATCAGCGCAGTCATCGGGTTTTGGCACATCCTTTAAGCCAAGCTGCACGCGCACCATCTCCTGCACCTGTTTTTTATCCGCCTTGCCGTAACCTGTAAGTGACAGCTTGATCTGCATCGGGGTGTACTCTTCAATTCGCAGTTTTGCTTGTTTACCGGTCAGCATCGCAACCCCACGCGCATGCGCCACACTCATAGCTGTTGTGACATTCTTAGCAAAAAAAAGCTGTTCAATCGCCATCATTTCCGGTTTTGTTTCGGCAATGATATTCGTTAGCTCAAGATAGATCTCCTCTAGACGATCCGCCAGTGGCGTATGCGCCGGCGTAGTAATCACTCCCGCTGTTACCAGCTTGGTTTTTCCATTATGCGAATCAATCACCCCAAACCCAAGAATACCCGTCCCCGGGTCTATGCCGATAATCCTCATGACATTCGTTCTTCGAACTTGCTATCGACAACGTAAACTTCACCCTCTTTGAGCGTGACGTATTTTAAACCGTTTTCTTCGAAGTAATCAACCATCGCCTGGGCATTTTCGCCGTAAATAGCCGTTCCATAATGCGGCACAAGCTGCGGATAAATCACCCCTAAGCCGTTCCAGATAATTTCTTCGTCATACCCTTCAGGGACAACATACGGATCATCCTCCATCTCGACACCGTGTAGCGTTTTAGTCATTACAACTGCGCCGGCGCTTGATCCACCGTAAACAAATAAATCTGATTTTAACCCATTCTCCAGGATCGTATCGAGACTGCTGTAATGCATCGCACGACGAAGCAAGAAGGTGTTACCACCGCCGCCCCAGACGAGTCCAGATGCTGCCACGATCTTACCAAGAATCTCTGGCTTACCAAAATATTTGCGCAGATCCAGCTCATAAAATTCAAATCCAAGCTTTTCAAACTCAGCCTTCTTTTCGGCAATATGCTGACGACGCTGTTTTTCTGGCCAGTCATCCTTTGCATTATCAATATAGAGCACCTTTTTATTAGGCCCCACCATTTCGTGCAACTTCTCGACATGATTACCGAACCCGTAAGATGATAAATATAATCTCATACTTATAGTATACGCCAGTTACCGCTGAGTAAAAAATGAGAGTAGCTTACGTAGACCCGTCAGGGCCTCAATTCGCCATTCCCATGCGGCATACGATAGTGCAAGTGCCGTGATGCCACCCAGCGCCCACCAGCCAGCAAACACCATATCTGTATCCGCAATCGACTCGACCGCAAACGCCGCAGGTGCACTTACAGCCGTGATCGTTCTGCAGCGATTTGTCTCTTCGCTGCGATATTGATCATCCCTGCAGGGCGTTAGCGTACTTGCTAATGACGCTAGATTACGACAACGATTCGTTTCTTCACTACGATACTGATTCTCTTTACAGGGCGTCAGCGTCCCGCCAGCAAGCGCAATCGATCGACAGCGATTTGTCTCTTCGCTGCGATATTGCCCATCCCTACAGGGTGCCGCGGCACTTGCAACGGTCACTAACATTCGACAACGACGTGTCTCAGGATGCCGATACTGATTAGCTGCACACGGCGTCATACCACTCGCGATTTCGATATCCGCTGGCTCAAGTACCGATGCGACGTTCACTGACGCGAATGTCATCTGATTCGAATACCCCCATGAGCCATCAATCATAGACCAAGACATATTATCATCCGGGCTATCATACGTGTCAGATTGATCAATAATCGATCCATCGTCACCCAGTAAAATAGCAGCCCCAGATGTATTCAATAGCGTAAATGCTATTTCACTGTTATAAAACGCGGTATATTCACCAGGACGAATCTGCGCCCCATCTGGAAAGCTATATGTCCTAGAGCCTATCATCAGGTTATAGTTAACGAGGTGCGCTTCACGACTTGTCGGATTATATAGTTCAATATACTCTCGCCCCATGTCATTGCCGGCGGCATTAGGTAATAATTCTGTTATCTGCAAACTGACGTAGTCAAATTTGCAGTCGTTACTACCAACGCGAAGGTACTCCTCTGGTATTATTGCTTGCAATCCGTCCAAATTTGAACACTCATCAAAGACACAGTCGCCTTGTTCGTCTTGTATAAAGCCAATTGGTATTTCATTTTGCACGTCCGCAATATTAGAGCATTCGTCAACAACAGCAACCACCTCATATACACCACTCGCAGGCAGATCAATAATCTGGGACTTTAAAAAATCCGTCGGCTGATCCGTGTCAATCATAACGCCTAAATCGGGGTCGATGCGTCGTTGCATCGACGTGCCACCCTGCAATGAACTCGCCCAAGAAACAACGTCTACTGACGTTCCATGCGCATCCCTCAGCGTAATCGTATCTGCTCCACTTACAATACTTCCCGAGCTTAAATTTGTCGGTTCATAAACCATATCGGCTACATATCCTGGATGCTGTACCGAAAATGATTCAGATATAAATACCATCGACGCACGTGCGGGCAAGTAAAATAATTGCCGGTTTGACGTCGGCGCCATGCATGCGATTGTTTTATCTTTATTGGCGATACACCAATCAGTAACGTCCACTTCGCTATCGCTATTGTTGTACACGACCACAAATTCTTGCGTTGACGCAGCAACTTGGCCACTTAGCGCCCCCGCCTGGACATGTGATATAACAAGCGAGTGTGACTCGGCATTAGCATGTGCGCTAAAAAGCAACCCTATGATTCCCACCGTTAGCAGATATTGGAAGGATCGTATCACGATTCCCGCACTTTCTCATTGCCTACAGTTTATAGTAGGTCAGTTATAGCAAAAAAGCAGAAGAGATACAATAAATTATCAGGAATTTATAATTTTTTTATCAGCCTGTGAAGCTTAGACAGTTGGCTCAACCGTAATATCGGCGTTTGTATGCACGTTAACGACATCATCGAGATCATCAAGCGCATCCATGATTTTTAACACTTTGCGCGCAATTTCCGGATCATCAACCACTACCTCGGACACAGGAACATATTGCAAGCCCGCTTCTTTTACCGTCATAGTCGCATCAATCAACGCAGTGCGAACTTTAGCTAGGTCTTTTGCGTCCGTGTAGACAGTAATTTCGCCGTCATCTTCCACGACATCCTCGGCACCAGCATCAAGAACCGTCAGCAGCGCATCCTCGCCCGTTTCGGCAATAACAATCACTCCCTTGCGGCTAAATTGAAACATAACGCTTCCAGCTTCAGCAACGCGTCCACCATTTTTTGTCAACGCATTGCGCACTTCTGGGAATGTACGGTTTTTATTGTCTGTCGCCGTTTCAATAATAATACCAATTCCGCCAGGACCGTAGCCTTCGTATGTCGCCTCTTCCATAACCGCAGCATTCTTGTCGCTAACGCGGTCAATCGCACGTTGGATATTTGCATTCGGCATATTCGCCTGCTTAGCAGTTTCAATCGCTAAAGCGAGCGCTGAGTTCATCGTTGGATCAGCACCACTACGCGCCGCAATCGCAATTTGATTGCCAATTTTCGTAAAGATAGCTCCTCGCTTAGCATCTTTGGCGCCTTTTTCACGCTTGATTGTTGACCACTTACTGTGTCCTGACA
>CAMPJF010000083.1 GCA_946886725.1 uncultured Candidatus Saccharibacteria bacterium
GCTATATATTATACTATATAATTACGTTTACTATGATTACTTCCCAGTAATCCTCTGTGCCGCCTCACGTTCAAGCTCATGAACCGCTAAGCAATCCTCTTTATATACAAACATTGACAAATTATTAATATTAAGTTATAATGATAATAATAGACCGTTGCTTCGGCAACCATCTTCTTACTCTCTCGTACGAAATATTCAATCGAGAAGTCGTTATTTCTTATAAGGCGCCTCGCCAGAAAGCCCATCCTTTCATGCCAAAATTATTCAACCGAACAGATACAAAGACAGCTCGTAAAACACTCGCGATTTACCAAAATGAAATCATGAAGGACAAGCGTAGCCTGCTTATTTACGGCACCCTGATTCCGTTCAACCGCCTTCTCTATATCGTCATGCTTCCGTTTATCTTCAGTTTAATTATCCAGTCGCTCATCACACAGCCAGACAATTGGCAACATGCCGTATGGCTGCTTGCCATTGCGGCGTTCATTTCTCTCCTCGCACTCATAACGTCGATGATAGGCTTTCGCCGCCTGTTCTATCACGAAGAGAAGATGCGTACGACATTGATTGAGCGAGCGATGCAAGCACTCATGCAACATAGCGACCAATTCTTTGCCAGCCGCAAAGTCGGGACACTATCAGGCGACGTTAACTCTTTTAGTAATTCGATCATGAGCTTCCTGGACGTTATATTCTTGTCCGCAACGGGCATTATCGTTAACTACGTCGCCAGCCTTATTATCATCGCAGTTATGTCCCCGATACTACTGCTCCCGCTTGGAGCGGTCACCGGATTGATCGTATGGCGAAGCTTGATCGGCACTGCTAACCGCGGACCGATCCGCCATAAACGAAAAGTACTGACCGCCCAACTAAACGGCACGGTCGCTGATATTTTAGGCAATCACCAGATTGTGCGATATTTTGCATCCCGTCAGCGTGAAGTCGACCGCGTCCTGCGCGACAGACTCGTCATTCAAAATATCGCCAGCGACGAAATTAAGATCATCGAACGCGAAGCGGCAGTTCGTCAAGGAATGCTGTTTACCTTCCAAATCATTACAATGGGCGTTTGTATTTGGCTATACGCCAACAACAACGTATCAATCGCAGCATTGATCTTTGCCGTCACGTATCTTGGCCGATTAACCAGTTCGCTATTTGATATCTCCCCTATTATTCGCAACCTCGAACAGGCGTTTCTTGATGCCGCAAATATAACCGACATCCTACAAGTACAGCAGGATGTTCTCGACGCCCCTAACGCCAAAGACCTTCGTGTATCGGGTGGTGGTGTCGAGTTTACTAACGTTAACTTTTACTACACCGACAGCGCACAGGATGCAGTCATTAAAGATTTGTCGCTCCGTATCGCTCCTGGCGAACGGGTTGGCTTGGCCGGTCATAGTGGGGGCGGTAAAACAACCCTAACGAAATTACTGCTTCGCTTTGCCGACGTCACTGATGGCGCAATACTTATCGATGATCAAAACATCAGCCATGTCACCCAGGAAAGCTTACGTGCCAACATTGCATACGTACCGCAGGAGCCGTATTTATTCCATCGCAGCTTGCGCGACAACATCGCCTACGCACGACCTACTGCGACCGATGCCGAAATACTGCTCGCCGTCAAGCGAGCTAATGCCGATGATTTTATCGCCACATTACCTGAAGGCCTAGACACGATCGTCGGTGAACGTGGCGTCAAGCTATCCGGCGGCCAGCGCCAGCGTATCGCGATTGCGCGCGCCATATTAAAAGATGCGCCAATCTTGATTCTGGACGAAGCAACCAGCGCGCTAGATAGCGAGAGTGAAAAGCTCATTCAAGACGCACTCGAAAAGCTAATGAAAAACCGCACTTCAATCGTGATCGCTCATCGCTTGTCAACGATCGCAAAACTCGACCGTATTATCGTTCTTGGTAATGGCAAGATTATCGAAGACGGTACCCACGATTCTCTTCTAAAGAATAACGATACCTACGCAAGGCTTTGGTCTCACCAAAGTGGTGGCTTCATTACAGAATAACCACAAGCACTTGACTTTTAGGTACAAAAGAAGTATCATCCCCCTAAGCAGACACTTCCGGACCATTCCGTGAGGCTTACGATTAGCCCTATCCGACGTATCGAAGCGCTTACCCGTTCATTCCTATTCATTTCTGGGGGTCTCAGATGTTTAAATCCGATGCGAAATACTTCAACCGCAAATGGCGCAATCCTGACGCCGAACGTCGCTGGAGTGCAGCTGACAAAAAACAGCAGGCACAGTACAGTGAGCGTTGCGACAAACTCGCATCGCTTATCGCGCGCACCGTCGAACAACGGCACGTCAACGGGTATCTACACGCATCCGACATATGGACCTTGCTTCTCCAGCTAAAGGAGGAGGTAGACCGCATGCCCGGAGGCTTCAAGATGCGCCAACCGTGGCCGGATCGACCCGGGACCGAAGGTGAGCGTGCTCAGTTTATGAGCGATGCTGTCAAACGCGCACTCGGCCGAAACCTCATCAAGATCCATCCAGACTCAGATCAGTCGCTGTTTTGGCTATACGTTGAACACAAAGCCCCCAAATGGCTCGTGTTTCGCGGTGACGGCCAGGTGATCGCCAATTATGTCCCCACAAAGGAAGAACTGACGATTCCCGAGGAAGGCTTCGACGCCTACCCTGAACGAACGCTCACCGACCATCAGTTGCGGCGTTTTCGCGACTGGGGAGAGCCCGTTGATCTGAGTGCCTGAAATGAACATGGTCGGCGTATTCTAGGCAGTTGCCTAGAATACGCCGACCTTTTCAATGTCATCTAAGCTTCGCTAAATGCTTGCTTTAATTCTGCGAGCGTATACTCGCGTCGATTGTGGACGAAATAAATCTCTCGACCATCCCGTAGCGTAAAATCACCTGAAAATCCCAGAACCGTACGAAGGTCATATTTTCGAACAACTGGTTTTCCGTTTTGGTAATGAATCGCAAGATTTCCGGTTCCCGTTGCGATAACCGACGGTGCATTATCGAGAATACGCTGTCGATCGTGATCGGATATATATTGTTGGCGCTGAACGTCGAGCAGCTGCAGATTAACGTCAATCATTGGCATATCCAATAAGCCGATTGGTGTCGCCTGGCGCAAAAATCTAATAAGATCATCTTGCGTTAATTGCGGCACATCCTCGTAGGTCAGATGATTCAATAGTTCAAGCTCTCTTTTAATTTCACGCAGTCGGCGCTGTTCAAAACCCGGTTTTTCTAGTGCATGCGCAACTAAGAATTCTCGCACCTCAGCGTCAGGCTCGGCTGGGATGCTTTCGATTAGACCGATGTCGACACCATTGAGGTGTCGACGAACAAGCCGCTGAGGGCGGCCGTTGTGCCATACGATGTCACCTGTTGGTCGTAATTCCGATTGTTTCAATGCTGATTTACCAAGCGCACGTATATCATCGATAACGGTTACTGATTCTAAGATTTCCTTGGTTTGCTGCACGCCCTTGACGTACTTTTCGATTTGACGACCATTGCCGGCAACCAGGGCATGCTTACCCATAACGACACTGCGGTTACTTAGCGAACGCCGCTCCTTGTCACGAATACCAATCCCCTGATACATACCCTCGCCCGCAAATTGATACATACCATCTGGCATACCTGCGTAAATACAGCTTTTTATCTGAGCACATTCTTCCTGACTTGGTGGAATCAATTCATCAAACGAGCCGTCAGCCTTGCGAACGGTCCGCCAATACGTCTCGCGTGCTCTTTCCACATTCTTCACATCAAGATCAAGTCGCTGAAGCTTTGCCTGATTGGTCTCGTGCTGAATAGCGGTAAAGATATCAAGCTGCGCAATCAAATCAGAATCGCGATCAAGGACAACATCCTTCCATCGTCGACCATTATCCAGGGTAAATAACGGCAAACCGCCCACTTCCTGGGCGCTCACGATAGCCGCCATATACGACCTGACTTGCTGTGAGTACTGATCAGCTTCGACCATCATACGTGCCGACACAGCACTTAATGGGAACTCACGCATTCGGCGACCAATCGCAGTGATTCTGTTGTCATCGTCAAACGCCCCAAGAATACGAAGCGACTCTTTCGCGTATTCAACAACGTCATTCCGCACCGGATGCGGAATCTTCCAGTCAGAAAAATCAATGCCCATACTTGCCGTCATCAGCACTTCATCGATCGGATCGATTCGCTGCGATGCCGGCTGCTCATACTCGTCACGATCGGCAAATGAAACAAACGGCATATCCTCATCCATTTTCACCAAGTCATACCAACCTGGCGCCAGACGTCCGGCACGCCCAGCCCACTGCAAACAGTCCGCCTTTGACGTGACGAATAGCGGAAGATGCTGCTTGTAACCTGCGTCTAAATCCTCATGCCGGGCATAACCACAATCGACCACACCCGCAAGCCCCGGAACAGTCAGGCTCGTCTTCATGACATTTGTCGTCAC
>CAMPJF010000084.1 GCA_946886725.1 uncultured Candidatus Saccharibacteria bacterium
AGCTAAACTACCGTCTCGAGTTCTAATCGTCCAGCCATCGCCCGCCGTGTCGGTAATAATCTTCTCGCCGCCCAATGTCGCCATTGGCTCAATCGCAATTGTATCGCCGGGTTTAAGTAGCACGCCTGTCCCCTTGCGGCCATAATTCGGCACCTCGGGGTCCATGTGCATTTCTAGACCAACACCATGGCCAACGAGATCACGTATTATCCCCAACTTACCATCATGGAGCACTTTTTCGATAGCCGCACCGATATCACCAGTATAGACTGGGCCTTTAATTGCATCGATGCCTGCATATAAACTCCGCTCCGTCACGTTTAGCAGGTGTTTTTTGACGCCAGTCGGCTGTTCATCAACAACCATAGTAAACGCGCTGTCGGTTTTCATACCTTTGTAAGTAATCACCAAGTCAAAACTGACAATATCTCCTTTTTCAAGAACATACTCAGTAGGAACGCTATGGACAATTTCATCATTAACACTGATACATATGACATTCGGAAAGTTTACTTCCGACGTCTTGTATGTTGCGGTTGCACCGTGGCGAATAATTTCTTTTTCCACCCAGGCATCAATCTCGAGCTCACTCATACCCGCTTGGACATAGGTTTTTAGATCTCGGTAAATTGTCGCGAGAATTTTACCGCATTCGCGCATTGCCTGAATCTGCTCGTTCGTTTTTAGGCCAGTTTGCACGCTACTAACTCTTCCATAATTCGATCATGCACTTGACCGACCGTACCCGTGCCATCGATGTGGACGATATTAATGTGTTCTTCGGTAAAGTAACCGAGTACGGGATACATCTCTTGGCGGTAAATGCGAAGTCGCTCTTCGATAATCTCTGGCTGGTCGTCAGCGCGGCCACGTACCTCCAAGCGCTTTAGTAATTCGCTGCGCGGAACTTCCAATACGACGACAAGCGCGATTGAACGCCCGTGCTCCGGCTGAGATTCAACCAGCCACTTTGCTTGCTCTAATTGACGTGGGAATCCATCCAGAATAACGCGATCGATATTCACTGCTCGCTTTAATGCCTCACCCATTAACGCATTCACGCGCTCAGGACTGACTAATGCACCCGTCTGCATTTCCTTAATCAATTCAATGTCATGCGTATCACGCAGCAATTGACCAGCGCTTAGCCAGCGCCATCCGTGGCGTGCGGCCAACATTTGCCCCTGGACACTCTTTCCAGCACCCGCTGGACCAAAAAATACGATCATTACCTTCTTATGCTCCTTTTTGTTTAACTGAGGGTTTCTTTGACAAGCTTCGCTACTAGTGCGCCGTCGGCAGTATTACCAACTTTTGATTTAACGACACCAATCACCTTACCCATATCACTCATGCCATTTGCACCCAGCTGCTGTACAGCGGCTTCGACAATAGCTCGTACTTCATCTTCGCCGAGCTGTTCGGGCAAATACGCTTTGATGACATTGATCTCATTCTGCTCATTTTCAGCAAGATCCGCACGACCGCCTTGTTCGTACATTTTGACGCTTTCGGTGCGCTTTTTTACTTCACGTGCAATAATTTGCTCGATCGTCGCATCGTCAAGACCTTCGTCGCGTTTATTCTGCGCGACTTCTTCGTTAAGAATTGCAGCCTTAAGATTCTTGAGTGTCTCGCCTACAAAACGATTGCCGCCCAAAAGAGCGGCTTTAATATCGTCTGTAATGCGCTGCTTTAGCGCCATACTTTAGCGAAGTCCCAGTCGGGCTTTAGCTAATTTGTCAGCTTTGCGCTCTTTGCGAATAATCGCCTTTGCACGACGCTCAACTTTGCTGAGCGGTTTTGCGAATCGCATAGAAGCCTTAGCTTCAGCTAAAACGCCGCTCTGCAAAACTTTGCGGTTGAAACGACGAATAATATTCTCGTTTGCTTCTCGTTCATCTTTACGTGTTACTTGTACCATAATAGCTTGATTATAACAGAGATATTATCTTAAAGCAACTTAACCACCGACATAATATTGCCAGGTATTATTATCGAATAACCAGTCACGTTCATTGCCCGTAGCAAGTGTCACTCCCGCAGCTGCACACGCAGTAGCCGATCCGGTAGGAGAACCACTAAATTCACTCAGCTGACCGGAAGCAGAGTATTGAAAGTTCTTTCCTGACTTTCCATAAGCCACAATCGCAAACTGTGTCGGATTGACCGCAGGCATGCGACAATACACAATATTATAATAAGAAGTACCGTTAAAATAATGAGTATACGCACTCTTTGATACTTTTAATCCTAGCGTCGCCAATTGTGCCGAGCCGGCAGGATAATATCCAGCATCAGCTTCAAATAAGCGAATTTTCTTTGCAATATTAGTCAAATCGCTCTGCACCGCAGTGTCATTCGCTCGATTTTGCACGCCGTTATACGCCACAATAGAAATTGCCGCCAAGATACCAATCACGACAATTACAATAAGTAATTCGACAATCGTAAAACCTGTCTGATTTTTAGTTTTCATTGCCCACCTATTCATTTCTTTGATTGTAACGCATCCTCTACAGTGCTTCAAGATGAAGCAACCGACCCTCAACTGTTCGCCTACCCTGCCATTCGTTGACGCTCGGTTGATACCAGAACGTAACGTATTCACCCGGTTCAACAAAAAATGATTCAGGCGCATTAAATGCCAAGAATTCCATTGATTTTCTATTACTATCTTGCAGAGTGATTTTCACATGCTGCGCATCGGCGCCCATGCGTCGAAGGTTAACGACCAGCATATTCTCACTCTTAAAGACGGGTTCCGGGTTACCATTTCCGCAGGGCTCAAGCCTTTCGAGTTCTTTTAAAAGAACTTCATCGACAGCATCGAAATCAGTCACAACGATATCTTCCTTAGGTAGCAACAATGCCGCTTGATTAAATAAATCCTTTGACCGATAAAACTCATTCACCCGCCGGCGAAAGGCCTCGATATTTTTTGTTGGCATCGTCACGCCAGCAGCTAATTTATGACCACCACCTTTAGTAATGATATCGTCGCTAGCGCGAATCGCATCAGCCGCACTAAAATCACCATAACTCCGCGCAGAACCTTTACTTTCTTCGCCCATTTCTTGCAACACGTAGGTTGGTTTTTTGTACTTCTCTAGTAGCTTTGCCGCCACGATACCGATAATGCCGTGATTCCAATCCGCATGACTAACAACTAACACGGGATCACTCTTGAATTGTTCTGCTTGAATAATTGCCGCCTTGAAAATTTTATCCTGATCAGCGCGTCGGGACTGGTTAAGTGCGTCGAGCTGCTGAGCCTTCTCTAGCGCTTCCATCGAGTCTTTGGCACGCAGCATATCTAACGCATACTGCGCCGTCTCCAACCGGCCTGCGGCATTCATGCGTGGCCCCAAGCCAAAACCAAGGCTGCGCGCACTTACCTTATCAGGCTCGACGGCAGCAACCGCCATTAAAGCTTTCAGCCCCGGCCGTCGTGTTTGCGCCAACACCTTTAGTCCCCAGTAAACATTCGCTCTGTTTTCATCAACTAGCGTGACGACATCGCAAACCGTACCTAACGCAACTAAATCAAGTAGCCACTTTTCATGACCTGCAGGTAACCCATCGAGTCTTGTCTGTAGCGCCTGGACAAGCTTGAATGCCACGCCCACGCCCGCCAAATCAATAAAAGGATACTGGTGATCAGGTCGCTTTGGATTAATGACCGCAATCGCCGGTGGCTGAATCGGAGCTACGTTATGATGATCGGTCACGATAACGTCCACGCCAAGTTCATTCGCGCGAATGATCTCTTTTTCGCTAAGACTGCCACAGTCGACAGTCACGATCAGTTGCGCACCTGTTTCGGCAATGCGCTCAACCGCGTCTACCGTCAATCCGTACCCTTCTACAAAACGGTTGGGAATAAATGCATCAACATGCTCATACCCGAACGACTCAAATGCATCAAGCAAAACTGTTGTCGCCGTTAGTCCATCAATATCATAATCGCCGTAAATAGTGATCTTTTCTTGGCGCTCGTGCGCTACGACCAATCTGTCGACCGCCGGCTGCATGTCCGGCAACAAAAATGGATCGTGCCTAGCCTCGTAACTTGGTGATAAAAAAAGGTCACGCGCCTTTCCCTCAAGACCTCGTGCCTTTAATATTTCATCAAATAGCGCCATTATAGGTCAGATGAACGTTTTGGACGACCTGCGTGTTGTTGAGATTTAATAACAATACTTTGCAGCTCTTTAAAAATCGGGAACTGCTTATTGGTCGAGTAGATCTTGGTATTTCCTTGTTTTTCAGAACTCATGAAGCCCACTTTTTCAAGGCGTTTCAATTCACGTTGAATGTTGCCGGGATCTTCTTTGATCAGTTTAGCAAGCCCACGAACGTGCGT
>CAMPJF010000085.1 GCA_946886725.1 uncultured Candidatus Saccharibacteria bacterium
GCTGAAGGTATCAAAATCCAGGTGGGTGGTCGCTTGGGTGGTGCCGAGATTGCTCGTAGTGAATGGTATCGTGAAGGCCGTGTGCCGTTGCACACATTGCGTGCAGATATTGATTACGCAACAGCCGAAGCCAGCACTACCTACGGCATCATCGGTGTAAAAGTATGGATTTTCAAAGGTGAAGTTATCGGTGAAGTAGTTGAAACCGAAACTGCATCCAAGAAAAAACCTGCAAAAGCCAAGTAAGGAGTACGCAAAATGTTACAACCAAAGCGTACAAAGTTTCGCAAGCAAATGAAAGGCCGCAACCGCGGCTTGGCCCAGCGTGGCTCCAAAGTGAGTTTTGGTGATTTTGGCTTGAAAGCAACTGGTCGCGGTCGCATTACTGCTCGTCAAATTGAGGCAGCTCGTCGTGCGATGACCCGTCACGTTAAGCGTGGTGGCAAAATCTGGATTCGTGTATTCCCGGATAAACCAATTACTGAAAAGCCCTTGGAAGTTCGTCAAGGTAAAGGTAAGGGTAACGTGGAATACTGGGTGGCACAAATTCGTCCTGGCAAGGTTCTTTATGAAATGGATGGCGTGAGCGAAGAGTTAGCTCGCGAAGCCTTCTCTCTTGCAGCGGCTAAATTGCCTATTTCAACAACATTTGTAAAACGTTCGGTGATGTGATGAAAGCTTCAGAACTCCGCGAAAAGTCCGTCGAAGAACTGAATGGCGCGCTGTTGGCTCAGTTAAAGGAACAGTTCAAGCTGCGTATGCAAGCTGCTACTGGTCAGTTGGGTCAATCTCATTTGCTGGCGAAAACTAGAAAAGATATCGCCCGCATCAAGACAGTGCTTAAACAAAAGGCAGGTAACTAACGATGACTCAGGCTACTAACCAGGCTCGTACATTGACCGGTAAGGTCGTTAGCGACAAGATGGATAAAACCATCACTGTGCTGATTGAGCGTCGTGTGAAGCATGAAGTTTATGGCAAGTACACGACCAAGTCATCAAAGCTGAAAGCTCACGACGAAAACAATGAGTGCAAAATTGGCGACGTTGTTACCGTTGCTGAGTCTCGTCCACTGTCAAAAACCAAGACTTGGACTTTAGTCAATATTGAAGAGCGCGCTACAGAGATCTAAATGATCTCGGCGACTTTATAAGTTTCGGAGACGGACGATGATTCAAACAGAAAGTTACTTAGATGTTGCTGACAACAGCGGTGCTCGCCGTGTCATGTGCATCAAGGTTCTTGGCGGCTCCCACCGTCGCTATGCATCCGTGGGCGATATCATCAAGGTTACCGTAAAGGAAGCAATTCCTCGCGGTAAGGTGAAGAAGGGCCAAGTAATGAAGGCAGTTGTCGTGCGCACCAAAAAAGGTGTTCGTCGACAAGACGGTTCATTAATCAAGTTTGACGATAATGCTGCCGTACTGCTGAACAACCAGGATGCTCCGATTGGTACCCGTATTTTCGGACCAGTAACTCGTGAGTTACGTGGCGAGAAATTTATGAAAATCATTTCTCTTGCTCCTGAAGTACTTTAAGTAACCAGGCCAAGCAGAGAATCGAGGGCAGACAAATGCGTAAAATTAAACGTGATGACGAAGTGATTGTTATCGCCGGTCGCGACAAGGGCAAGCGTGGGAAAGTGTTACGCGTATTGGCTGAAGATCGTTTGATTGTTTCAGGCATTAACATGATCAAAAAGCACCAGAAACCAAACCCTCAATTGGGAGTGGCTGGTGGGATTGTTGAGAAAGAGGCCTCCATTCATGCTTCTAACGTTGCCATTTTTAACCAGGCAACTAAGAAAGCTGATCGCGTCGGCTTCAAGATCCTTGAAAATGGCGACAAAGTTCGTGTTTTCAAATCCAATGGCGAAGCCGTAGGGGCGTAATTAGACATGGCTAGGCTCAAAGATCTATACAGCAAAGAAATCGCCCCCAAACTCAAAGAAGAGTTGGGCTTGGCGAATGTAATGGAAGTGCCTCGCATTACCAAAATCACCTTGAATATGGGTGTGGGTGAAGCGGTAGGTGATAAAAAAGTGCTTGAGAACGCGGTTAATGACTTGATCAAGATTGCTGGTCAAAAAGCTGTTGTAACCAATGCGCGTAAATCAATCGCAGGCTTCAAGATTCGTGATGGTTGGCCGATCGGTTGTAAAGTAACTCTCCGTCAAGAGCGGATGTATGAGTTTCTGGACCGCCTGATTTCTGTTGCTATCCCACGCATTCGTGACTTCCGCGGGATCAGCCCAAAGCAGTTTGATGGTCGCGGTAACTTTTCTATGGGCGTTACCGAGCAAATTATCTTCCCGGAAATCGACTACGACAAGGTTGATAAGCTCCGTGGTTTGGATATTTGTATCACTACCACTGCGCGGACAGACGAAGAAGGTCGTGCGCTGCTGAAAGCGTTCAACTTCCCGTTCAAAGGCTAAGGGTTAAGTCATGGCTAAGAAATCTATGATTGCGCGTGAAGTCAAGCGTGCACAGATCGAGAAAAAATATGCGGCTAAGCGCGCAGAACTGAAGGCGGCGATCGTTAACCCGTCGTCGACTGAAGAGCAAGTGTGGGAAGCGCAAATTAAACTGCAAAAAATGCCTCGTGATGCTAGCAAATCTCGTCAGCGCAATCGTTGTCGTGTAACTGGTCGTCCTCATGGCGTTTATCGCAAATTCGGCTTGTGCCGTCACAAATTGCGTGAAGCAGCCATGCGCGGTGATGTCCCCGGCTTGGTTAAAGCCAGCTGGTAAGCCTCGGCTTAATATTAGGAGCAGAATCTGATGAGCATGCAAGATCCGTTGGCAGATATGCTGACCCGCATTCGCAATGCGCAACAAGTGGGTAAAGCAGCTGTAACCATGCCATCTTCCAAGTTGAAGATCAGCGTGGCAAAAGTACTCTCTGATGAGGGTTACATTAATGGTTTTTCTATTAGCGAAGGTGCTAAACAAGAACTGACCATTGACTTGAAATATTTTGAAGGTAAGCCAGTAATTGCTGAGCTTGACCGCGTAAGCCGTCCTGGCTTGCGTAACTATGCCGGTAAAACTGCAATTCCTACCGTTCGCGGTGGTTTGGGAATCGCAATTGTTTCTACCAGTAAAGGTGTAATGACTGATCGTGCTGCTCGTGCCGCTGGCGTGGGTGGCGAAGTCCTCTGCACAGTATTCTAATTGGGAAATCGTCATGTCACGAGTTGCAAAAAGTCCGGTTGAAGTACCCGCCGCAGTGACTGTAAGCCTTAAGGGCCAAAGTCTCTCTATTAAAGGTGGCAAAGGTACGTTGGCGCTCGAAGTTCACCCGAATGTTGAAGTTAAACAGGACAATAATGTCCTGACCTTCGCCCCTCGGGATGGTGCCAAGCAGTCAGATGCATTAGCAGGAACAACCCGCGCATTGGTCAGCAATATGGTGATCGGTGTCAGTCAAGGGTTTGAGAAAAAACTGACGCTTGTTGGTGTTGGTTATCGTGCTAAAGCAGAAGGTAACACTGTAAACCTGTCTTTGGGTTATTCAAATCCCGTTAATTACTCTCTGCCTGCAGGTGTAACGGTGGAAACCCCAAGCCAGACTGAAATTGTACTTAAAAGCGCTGACAAGCAATTGCTGGGTCAAGTTGCTGCTGAGATCCGTTCTATTCGTGCACCAGAGCCATATAAAGGTAAAGGTGTTCGTTATTCGGATGAGCAAGTACTGCGTAAAGAAGCCAAGAAAAAGTAGGGCCTAGGTTATGAGCGATAAGAAGTTATCTCGTCTTCGCCGTGCGCGCCGTGCCCGTGCAAAGATTCGTGAATTGAATATCACCCGTCTGGCGATTCACCGTACACCGCGTCATATCTACGCGCAAGTTATTGCAGAAGATGGCGCAAAAGTGTTAGTAAGCGCTTCGACGCTTGATACAAGTTTACGTAGCGGCAAAACCGGCAACGTTGATGCTGCGAAAGCCGTTGGCGCTCTGATTGCTGAGCGCGCCAAAGCTGCCGGTATTACCCAGGTTGCATTTGATCGCAGTGGTTTCAAATACCACGGCCGTGTCAAAGCTCTGGCTGATGCTGCGCGTGAAGGTGGACTGGAATTCTAAAGGTTAAGATATGGCTTACTCCAAGAAAGAAGAAGACAACAACGAAGGCTTGCAAGAAAAGCTGGTACAAGTTAATCGTGTTGCCAAAACTGTTAAAGGTGGTCGTATCTTTGCTTTTACAGCGCTGACAGTGGTTGGTGATGGTAATGGTAAAGTCGGCTTTGGTCGCGGTAAAGCACGCGAAGTGCCTGTGGCTATCCAGAAAGCGATGGAAGCCGCACGCCGGAATATGATCAGTGTTGAACTGAACGGAGATACCTTGCAATACCCAACCAAGG
>CAMPJF010000086.1 GCA_946886725.1 uncultured Candidatus Saccharibacteria bacterium
ATTTATAACATAAACAGTATTATAAGTCAATCAACCATCAAAAAAGCCCCTTTGGACGATTTGCATATCCTCTGGGGCTAGTTTGGCACCTGTTTGTTTGATACTACTGTACCACCAAACGTGCTAATGTTTCAAGATTATTTTTTCTTAGAAATTGTAAGGAAACCGTTACGTGGGTTTTCCTTTACTTCGCGGTCTTCTGGAAGATCAGTCGGTTGACCCTTTGCGTTCTTTTCTACCTTTGCGAAGAAGTAGATTGTCTGTGGCTTACCACCACGTAGTGTTACTTCGGTGCTGTGCAAGTAGTAAGTGATACCCTTCGAGTTCGTGTGCTTGTATGCCATAAAGTTTTTATACCTCCTATTAGCGATTTACATTTGCTAGCGTACCGCCTCTAATCAGCGGTGTCAATATTTAAATACCCCTATAATGGCGTTTTAGTAACATCCGAAGGATCGCCAGGCTCAGCAAGCGAGCAATAATCATAACAATTATGCCAATACAGATTAGGACCGACCAGCCAGCAAAATCAGGTGACCAGACTGGCGGCGCGAAGCTATAACGATACAGATCCGTGCTTGGGAGCGACACATTCTGAACAGGGTCTTCTGATGGCGGATATTTCGCCAGCTCATCTGCAAAACACTGTACATATGCCGGTGACCAGACGCCAAACCGAGGCTTACAGACCGCTTCGGCCTCGGCATTAATGTTAACGCCCGAGGTGTTACTCTCTTTGGCTTTATCGACTAATTTTTGAGCGTCACGACGGTATTGCCCCTCCAAGTAGAATGGGCCCGTGTCAGTATTCATATGCGCCGCCACGTAACGTTGTAAATCATACAATCTATTTTGGACTACCGCACTGTCAAAGGGGATGGCAGATGACTGGTCTGCTGCCAAAACAGCCTGCCGGCGCTCGGCCATGCCGATGTTATTCAGTCGTAAAAACGTGGCAGAAACAAAGCACATTATCAGCAACAACACCAATAATTGCCACGTTTTGATCCGTTGCAATTGCTTGATATTTCGCCTGACTTGTCGCTTGTCTGCCACTAAAAATTATCCCACCTCGTATACTGTCACTATTGTAGCATGAGCGCTATTTGCGGTAGAGAGGAAACTTCGGCATTCCAATAACCAATACCGCCATCGCGGCCACATAAAAGAATAGCTGCATGGCGAATTGATCATCCCATGCCATTAGTAGCAAGGCAAACAATCCCGCAGCAAGCGCGGCACCCAGGCCCGCCATGACCTCCATGCAAGCAAGATAGGTAATGCGATGACCCGATGTGTCCGCCGTGTCGAACATACCTCTAGTAAAGGCCATCGCATACCCCGTCGTTGCGGCTTCGTTAGCCACATTGACGGCTGCGGCAGCGCCGACGTTGGTCGCAAACGGCCGCGCCATATGCACCAACGCATCAGCAATCACCGAGAATCGTAATAATTCTCCACCCCGTCGGTTGTCAATCAATTTACCAAATACATACGATGCGGCTAGGGCTGCGATAATAACAACCGAGAGTAGCGCGCCCATTTTCACGTACACTTCATTAGAGCCAGTACCAATAATAATCACTGCAAGGTACAGGATCCATACCGTACCAGAAGTGACGAAGTCAAATCCAACGCCCGTGCTTGCCACTAGACTGCGTCGCGCCATTCGCCATGGAAAACCCCGAAAGACCAGCTTTTGCCTCGATTTTGGCGGCTCACCAGTATGAAATAAAGGCACGGCAGCAACAGCGAACAACCCGGCAGCAGCCCACATCGTCGACTCTGGGCCAAGCGCGAACGCCAAAAGTCCGCCGATGAATGGACTAAGGCCCGTTGCAATCTTTTCGATCATATTCATGTAGGCAATCTCTTTGCCAGCATGCTCAACGCTTTTTACCTTTGAGAAATCGATCGAATAGCAAATGCTGTACAAGGTAGCGGACATACACTGCAACAGTCCTGTTGCTGCAATAGCGGGTATGCCCCACTCGGGAACGAATGTAAAAATAGCCATTGCCGGAATATAGAGCAGATTCGACAGCAGGATGCCGTGTTTTGGGCCAAACTTTGACGCAAACTGTGCCGCTGGAAATACCAGTAAGACCTTTGCGATATAATATAGCATCCAAAAACACGCGATAAATAGCAGACTGTACCCGATTTGGTATAAAAATACCGACATAAATGCAGACGCGATGTGGATAGCTAGTTTCCGCAACAACGTCGAGGCATACAACTCGGCCACCTCGGAAAAGGTGGCGTACCGCCAAAAATGACGCCGTAGTAATAATCGATGGATAAATTGTTGAATCATATTTGTTTTATTTGAAGTTATTTTCATTATACACTACTGTTATCATAAGCGTAAGTGGTATACTAACGACATGAATATTTATTTCTCTGGTATTGGTGGTGTGGGTATTGGTCCATTGGCGGAGATTGCTCGTGACGCCGGGTATACCGTCCAAGGATCCGACGCCACCGAAAGCCTTCTTACTAGAGAACTTCGCGGGCGCGGCATCAACGTCACTATTGGCCAAGATGGCGACTTTTTAAAGGCCTGTCACTACGAGACGCCGATTGACTGGTTTGTCCATACCGCCGCCCTAACAGCCGACCATCCCGAGCTTGTTCTTGCTCAGCAATTAGGAATCAAGACCGCCAAGCGGGACGAACTGCTAGCCCACATCATTGCCGAGAAAAACCTGCAACTGATTGCCGTCGCCGGAACGCATGGCAAGACGACGACGACCGGCATGCTTGTATGGACAATGAAGCAACTCGGCATTCCCGTCAGCTATTCGGTCGGAACGACAATTAGCTTTGGGCCGAGCGGCAAATATGATCCCGACAGCAAATACTTTATCTACGAATGTGATGAATTCGACCGAAATTTCCTACACTTCTCGCCTCATTTGTCACTTATCACCTCTATTGACTACGACCATCCCGACACCTACCCCACCGAGTCCAGCTACCTCGCCGCTTTTCACCAGTTCATCGAACAATCCAACATGGCAATTATGTGGAAGGCGGATGGCGACCAAATTCATTCAACCGAAACAGAAGGCTGGATTTTAGGTGATGATGAAGTCATGGACATTCATGTTCCTGGCGCGCACAATCGCCGCAATGCAACACTCGTCGCCAAGGCAGTCGAATACCTTGAAGCTGGTGACTACGACCGGACGATCACCTCTCTGCAGTCATTCCCTGGTACGGATCGTCGCTTCGAGCGCCTTGATGACAATCTTTACAGCGATTATGGCCATCACCCTGTTGAGATCGCCGCCACATTACAGTTAGCCCGCGAATTGTCAGACAATGTCGTGCTAATCTATCAGCCGCACCAAAACGTTCGGCAACACGAAATTCGCGCCCAGTATACCAACCAATTCGAATTAGCCGATACAATATATTGGTTACCAACCTACCTATCGCGAGAAGATCCAACGCTACCGATTTTGACTCCACACGAATTAACTCAGACGATAACAAACCGTGGCTCCGTATATACAGCAAACCTTGATAATGATCTATGGAACGTCATCCAGGCCGCCCGCCAAGAAGGCAAGTTAGTGCTAGGCATGGGTGCTGGATCGATTGATACGTGGCTCCGCCAGCGACTCACCTACTAACGATACTTGTAATAGAATCTATCGGTTATCGCCGCTACCTTGAATAACGCCCCGCTGTAAACGGTCGGCAAGCTTAGCGATGTTCGTTGTGCCGACGTCCTCTAACGGAATATCAAAGTAATCTGCAATCACCGCGACGTGCCACAACACGTCACCTAATTCTTTCGTCAGGTCATCTTTGTCGAGTTTCGATAAATCACTATCTTGGTCGCGGACTATTTTTTTAATTTTTTCGGCAATTTCGCCGGATTCGCCGACCAACCCAAGGATTAAATGGAAAAATTCATTCTTTTTGTCGCGTGGTGCCGCGGTGCGCAGGGCTGCTGTTTGATAATCATTTAAGTTCATACATTTAGTGTATCAAACAGTCAGCGCCCACATAAGCCCATGACCGAACATGCTATACTAACAGATATGAATATCCAGTCACTTATTACCTTTTCAGTTACCACTACAGAAAGCGTCGCGATTAAGGGATTGTCTGCCGAAGATTCGCTCAAAGCAGTCATGATTGTACTTTTTACGCTGGCTTTTTACTTTATTGGGTCGATGATCGTACGCTATTTCGTCAAGAATGCCGTCCAACGCACGCGACATAAAACCTGGCACCGCAAGGATATCGAGAAACGCCAACGCACCCTCGTCGCCGTCGTCACCAGCGTTTGGCAGATATTAGTCGTCTTTGTCGGCGGCTTCCAGTTGCTCCGGATTATCT
>CAMPJF010000087.1 GCA_946886725.1 uncultured Candidatus Saccharibacteria bacterium
GTTTGGTCGTTGCGCTTGCAAGACGTGCGTTAGCTAGGTAGCTATCGTAGGCTAGTTTTAGTAGTTCGTGGTTTGGAACCTCGACTGCAAAAACGCTAGTTGGTAAAGCAGTGCTTGCTGCTGTATTAGTAGTAGCCATTATGCCTTTCCTCCGATTACGATCAGACCCTTTTTAGGACCTGGTACCGCACCACGAAGACCGATCAAATTGTTTTCAAGGTCGATGTATGCAACAACAAGGTTCTTGACCGTCACACGATCATGGCCCATGCGGCCCGCCATACGTTTACCCTTAAAGACTTTTTGTGGATACATTGATCCAATCGAACCTGGCTTACGAACGTTACCGTTACCACCGTGGGTGCTTTTGCTGGTATTAAAGTTGTGTCGTTTTACAGTTCCTGCAAAACCTTTACCTTTACTTGTACCGGTTGCATCGACGATGTCACCCAAGTTAAAAGTTGTTACGTCGATCGTGTTCCCTACCAAGAGGCCTTCTGGTAGTTCTGCAACACGAAATTCCCGAATGTGTTTCGGGGTCACTTTAGCTGGTGCTGTATGCCCAGCTACGGCCTTGCTCAAGTTCTTACCCTCACCATATGCCACCTGGACTGCGTTGTATCCGTCGGTGTCGACAGACTTGACTTGAGTCACAGTCACGGGGCCAGCTTGAATAAGCGTGACAGGAACTGCCTTGCCATCTTCGCTGATGATTTGGGTCATACCAATTTTGGTACCGAGAAGTGCTTTCATTGCCCTTTTGCTCCCACTTAAAATTCTTGGTGGGAGGCAGTTTCTACAGATGTAGACTTGCCAATTCACCAAGAACAGATTGTTATTACGTAATAAGTTACCATTTAATATTAGCACAACAGAGGCGAGATGTCAACGGTATATCAGTAGGTTGCATGCGGCTTATGCATATTGACATTTTATCTATTTTTTGTTATAGTATATGCAAATGGTATTCATTCGGAGCGTCCGTATGATTTCAACTTTAGGAGTTGCCATGTTCTTTCTTAATACCGACTGCATCGAAATGAAAGTCCCCACTCGCTTCGTCCACGACGGCTCCGACCTCAATCTGCATGAGTTCGCCAGCATGCTGATCACATTCAAGGATGGTGAATACCTGTGTAAGGTGCTCAGCCCCTATGCACCGAGGAACGACCGCGGCATCGAAGCTAGCGATGCGGAAAAAGCCGAATGGCTCGCGCTCGTCGGCAATCACGACATCGTGCTGCGTACCGTTTCACTTTACGCACTTCCATCCCAGGAAGTGCATGGAGCGGGCAGATTCGCGCTCGGCATGGTCGATCTATGCCTTGATGACGAAAGCAAAAGCCGCTACTATGTACACGCGCTCGATCCAGTCGATTAACCCACACCTCCCGCCTACCGGTGGTCGTCTCGTTCGAGATTGCCCATCGGTAGGCGAATATAGGTGTGGGTTTTTACATATTGAATTATTTAAGATTTTGTGCTATAATAATACTACTAATCTTACCGAAACCTCGTTAAGATCGCCCTTTCTAAAGGAGAGTCGTGGACAACACAACCAGCTATTATGCCGATTGCACCATTTTCACCCAACCGAATCGCGCATCTGCTATTGGCGAAACTATGCTTTGCCTCGACTTCAAGCACGTGCCGCATTCAAAAGCGCTTCGCCTGTCATTGATGTGGACGACCAAATACGAACCTACCGATAGCTGGAAGCTGATCGTGGAGCGCCTGCTTGTCGAACTACCCAGGATTAATGGCGTAGATTGCACGTCCGCACAGCAAAATGCCAAGGATCGCTATATCGTCGAATTTGGCATGAAACAGTGTGACGTTGCCGCGGCGATCGACGCACTGAGGGAGCACTTCAAGGTGTTCGATTTCACGATCAGCATCTTTGCCGGTTCTCTCCGCTAGCCTGCACCTATCATCTGTTGGTGGACACTTATAACAAGCTGTCCACCAACAGACCGGTATGGTGTGGGCTTTATTTTTAGCTATAGAAGATAGATTGATACATAAATGGTAATATGGTATAATTTTTCTCGATGGGACCACTTTACGGATCGTCCGTAAAGCTTTTTGAAAAAGAGGTACGCCATGCACCTTGACGGCTTCGACCTGATTGAAAACATTAAAGGAGACCTTGTTGCGATAAACTGCGAAACCTCGTCTGTAAGACACTACGAAATTTTCGCCGTCAGCAAGCTCCCGTCCCCACCGAAGATAGAAATCGTACCGGATGAGGACGTTTTTGTCGTTACCGTTGAGGTACATTTACCTGCAACGAATACGACATTTAATATTCAAGGCAAAGCAGCGACAACCCTCCGCGGGCCCGTTGCCGAACCATCAGTGTCACACATTGCCATGTATCTTACGGGCAATCTTCAGATCGTAGCTATGAAGTTTCGAGGTAAATGGATTGTCTGCTGGAGCATCCCTTAACCCACACCGCGCTTGCCGGTGGCATTCTTTCGATAAGATTGCCACCGGCTATAGCACGCAGGTGTGGGTTTTTCATATCTATACGATTGTTACTACCTTTGTTTGATGGTATAATATGTCACGATGCTTTCCGTAAAATACAGATTGCACGAACCTGATATTCTTAGATATCCTCGACAATAGGATGGTTTTATATGCGCACAGACTCAGACGAAAGAATGAGAGAGATACTCGAAGATAACGGCGGTGTGTGTGGCTTCTTTAAGCTTATCGTCGCCAATCACCAGCCATACGTCCCGTGCGGCGCCAGTCTTCGCAGTATTCGACAATACATTACCATTGATGCGCCGCAGGCGCTGTTCGGTAAGAGCACGTTCAACATCGTCATACCACAACGGGTTGCACTCGAGTTGAACGCCCCGCAAAAGACAGACGTAGCGATACTCATCGGCGGCGAGATCTACAGGGTGGCCGTAAAATTGAACGGACAATGGTTTCCAACCTTCCTCGTACGGACCGATCCAGCACTCCTAGAGGCGAGGTAGGGGCATGCGCCAACCGAAACCGCTTCGACCAGCAAAGGTTAGGCCAGTCAAAATCCCCGCCCATCCAGTGTGCGCGATCTATACCAGGTTTCCGCCTGGCGATGATCGTGTCGATTCGAAGATATGCGTCAATTTCGATGCCCTGCCCCTAGGTAAGATGCGGACGATGTCGGCAAGTATGCTTGGGCTACCAACAGAAACGACCGATTGGAGTGATGTACGCGGCCCGTTAAGACTTCACCTGCGTGAGCTGATCAGCTCAGCTCAATGTGTGGATGTTCAGTACGATCCGCTGTCATTCATTATCGAACTAGTCGTACCGACGCGCTCGGTCGAAGATGTCAAGAATGTCATAATTAAACACCTGAGCGACTTTGGCATTACCGCCATCGCGTTCAAATAATCCCCCACGCCAGTTTGCTGGCGACCATCAATATTGATGCGTCGCCAGCAAACGTACCGGCGTGGGCTTTTTCAACTCTTTACATATACATGATATAAGTATATAATTATCATAATTGTACGCCGTCCGACTATGAAAGGTCTCGCCAACAATGCTCCTTCTGAACAAACCTCATCACCGTAATTTTCCATCCGACTCAAGGTACAAGGTTGCATTTGAACCCAAGACAGCCGAAAGCATTCTGCCACCCATTTATGTCTATATCGACAATACCGGCCGCTGGCACATTGACACGTTTTGGCTGACACCTACTTGGCGAACGCAGATCAATACAATGTTTGAAGCGCTGTACAAGGCACACTTCGAAATACTGACTGTGCCGAAGATTCTTGAGGCTGTCGAATACGCAGACGCGCTGCGAACCTTAGACGCTCAGCTCAAAGGCGATTCCGACGCACCAATGATCTGCGTCCGTTACTATGACGAAGAAGTTAGTCACTTGGTTCCAGGAAATCGGATACGCATTCAAAAAATCCACTGCAACGATATCTTCGACGACATTACGAGGCCATGAGGCATCTGCCGCCCCAATATTCCGAAGGTTCAAAAAACGCCCCGGAGTATTGGGGCGTTTTTACTATTTAGATAAATGTACCTGCACGGGCAAAATACGAGATCAACGTCACTATAATTAAAATTGCATACCAAATCTTTCGATCTTCCTGGTGTTTTTCGAAACGATTTACTAGCAACAGACCAATCAGCAAACCGACAGGAATTCCAGCGAGCGGTATGCCCATCCAGCTAATCGGCACCTTGAATGAAATCCATAATGTCCCCAATAAGACAAACGTCACCAACTTTAGTAGGTAGGTACCATCGGA
>CAMPJF010000088.1 GCA_946886725.1 uncultured Candidatus Saccharibacteria bacterium
TTCTTTCAGTTGATCTTCGTCTTCATTTGCAAAGCTACTGTCGCATTTTACTAACGACTTATAAAATGAAGTGTTTTTAAACTCCTTTTCGAAGTTCTTTTCTACCTCAGTGTCGGTCTTTAGTGCATAGCCTAAGCTGCCATTTTTTGCGCCCAGCGTTTTATCAATAGCGATAAATGGATGTTTCTTGTAGGTATCGACGAGCTGGTTTTTCACTGCGGCGTCGTTTTGTAGATCATTCATCGACTGCGTCAGGCACTCTTGGGTCTTGATAATTTCTGGGCTAAAACTTTTGATATCCTCGGAACTTATTTTCACCCATTTGTCATTGACCTTATCGATAACTTGATCGAATAATCCTTGCGAATTGGCAGGAATCGAGCGACGGTAATTATTCACAAGACTGTCTATGTTTTGCACCTTAAAATAAACGTCGTTCTTTTTGTCAATTATACCGTTTCCATCTAGCGAATACTTTTTGCCATCAACCTCATAGTCGAGCTTAGCGTTGACAGTACTTCCATCCGCAGTCGCGCCACCATTCATCGTCACAACTACTTTACTTGCTCCCGCAGAGGTCACTGCTCCCGTGTACGTAACTGTTTTAGAATCTAACGCATGAAGAAATGCATCCGCGACTACTTTGTTGGGGTTTTGATACCAATAGACATACGCTAACCCAAGGCCAAGTAGCAGTACGGCAGTAGCAATCAAAGTGATGATCAATCCTTTTTTAGATTTCTTTGGCGGAATAGCCACGCCCGAAACATTCGACTGCTGGGCAGTTGCAGGTTCGGCCATGTTCTGGTCGAGACCATCGACACGAGGTGCCTGATCGTACCCAGCTTGATGATTGACCGAAGGCGTCGTGTCATTATTCAGCGCCCGTAGTGATGCGTCTTGCGTTGATGGATTCTGTGTACTATCTTTGTCGTCCATAGTTGATTCCTCCCTTATAACATGCTGTGTTTATCGTTACACTTAGCGTACCATATCGATCAGTTTTACGAGAACTTTGAAAAGAAATTCGCTTTGGTCTGCAGCCACTGCGGGGATTGTCGCACGAGCTCATCGCCTTCTTCCATGTTGCAAATAACCTTCACGGTTTCTTCGGCATAAATACCGCCTTGTGATCCTTTTACTAAAATAGCGGAGTGCTCCTCCATGACGCTATGAACAAATGCACCGGCGTCGATAGCGCTTTTGAATGATCGCACCTGACAGCCGCGCTGTTTTGCGGCAGGGGCAAGGTATTTTGCCGCTTCTGCGCCAATTGTCACCACCCAAGATAATAGATTTGGATCACACATGGCGCCTAATTTTTCATGCTCTTCAGCGGAAAGCGCACCTAGTTCATTCATATCCCCTAACACAGCGATACGCTGTGGCGCCTGTATGCCATACAACGCTTGCAAAGCAGAACTAGCGGCAATCGGACTGGAATTATAGCTGTCATCGATAATCATCGTATTGTTTTGACCTTTTAAGATATTCATTCGTCCAGGGACGGACCGAATCAATCGAAGACCTGCTGCAATCTGGTCGGCAGTCATGCCCATTTTGACCGCAACAGCAACCGCACCCATAACGGGACGCAGACTGTGTTCACCCGCAACCTTGACTGTCGCCGGGATCGCTTCATATTCTGGCGTAATCACCGCACCTTCGTAGCCGTTCTCGGTTGTGAAATTCTGCGTTTCAAATCTATATTCGGCGACGCCAGTCGTGCCATAGGTATCAAGGTTGCCGTTCTTCAAGAACTTTGCATATCCACCATCAATATCGTCGCGATTAATAATAGCAAGTTCAGAGAAGTTCGCCGCCATCAACTCCTCTTTGGCGACAGCGTCCATCGTCTTGAAAAACTCCATATGCTCGGGCGTCACTGCAGTCACAACACCGATATACGGACGAAGATAACGGCCAAAATGTGCAATATCCCCTGGATGATCAGCGCCGATTTCTTGGATAATAACATCGGTGCCAGTCGGCATTTTTATTCGCTCACGCGCCGCGCGAAAGACAGATAGCCATGCAGTAATACTCTTGATATTTTCTGGGTATTTAATCCCTAGGATCGCAAGCGGTGCGCTGAGATGCGTATTGTGATTTCCTTCTTGCATCGCAACATTAAACCGCTGCGATAGCAAGGTTGCGATTGCATGCTTAGTGCTCGTCTTGCCGACACTGCCTGCAACAACAATTAATCTAACCTCAGGATGTTTTTTGAAGTATTTGACGACATAGCGCTCGAGTATAAATTGAATGGGTAGTCTAAACATATCTACGACTATGATAAACCATTACCGATACTAATTAAACTCTTACCCTTCCGAGCCTGGGAAAATGCAAAACCCCGCGTTGACAGCGGGGTTTTGCAGGGAGCGCAGAACTACCTAATTATTGCTTACGATAGAAGAGACACACTGACCCTGGTTTGTGTAAGCACCCTGGAACGACATCCAGCCACCATTTTTACATTGATCCTTAGAGGTCGCAGTAGTTGGCTCTGGGATCGCTACTTCGAAGTCGTACATCGACGAATTGAATGTCACTCCGTCCACTTCAAGGTTTAGATTTTGTTTTGATGTACCTACATTATACGCAGGATCAAACGTACCAGCATACACGCCGAACGATCGAACATTTGCATTCGGATAAGCCGCCTTTAGCTCATTGAGGGTGTAATATGGGCTGCCGCCATTTCCTGCAACCACAATTGGATGCACGCTGTTGTTTGCCCAAAACTGGCCATTGTATACATCCCATTTTTGCCATTCACCGGCAACCACTTGTCCATTTGCCGATGGGTCAAATACGAATGCTGTCGTCCAGTCGACGATCCCATGAAGTTCGATATTCAATTGATAAGAAACTGCAGCGCCAGCAGGACCAGCAACCTGTTTTGTGTAATAACTAAGGTCCGTCACCTGTGCCAAAGGCACATTCACTTCTTTCAAATACTGAGCTTTTGCACCTGGAGTATCATTTGTTGTCAACGCCAATACACCGCTTGGATATGGTGAAGTCGAATCACCGTAATAAGACACAGCGCCGCCATCGCTCGTATCACCACTGTACCAACCCTGTGCGTCGTCGCCCTTAACGACAACTCGAACACCTTCGGCGCGTACTGATAGCGCAAAGAACGAGCCCGCTACGACAATGCTCACTGCAGCCAATGCGAGTAATTTGATAGAATTACTGTGCCCGAAACCATTTTTCATTGTTAATTTATGCATGCTATCCTCATTTTTGTTTTATAGTATGCCGCTATTATACTCTCTTTTATGAAAAAGCTTATGCTTTTGGTGGAATGATGTCGATTTTACGCATTTGCTTCTGATGAACAATGCCTTCTGGTGTGATGTGATAAAGCAATACGTGCCCGAACGACATCTCAACATCGGCAATTTGATCTTCGTGAATATCCTCGAGATGCTTTATAAGCGCGCGAATCGAATTGCCATGCGCAACAAGCAGCACGTTCTTGCCCTGCTGCAGCTGCGGTAGTATCTCGCTATCGAAAAAAGGTACCACGCGTGCAAATACATCCTTCAGTGTTTCGCCGCCCGGAACGGGATAATCCCAGCCTCGACGTATTCCCTTGAACGCCTCTTCACCCATCTCGTCCTGAACTTCCCATTTATTTTTGCCCGTTAGATCGCCATAATCACGCTCATTGACTGCACCGTGGATGTGATGCGGAATATCAGGATGTACGCTCCCCTTTAGGATACCGGCGAGCGTCTGGTGAGTGCGCTTTTGCTCGGAAGTATAGACGACGTCAAATCGAATATCCTTTAGTAGCGCTCCGATCTGCTCGGCCTCCTCATGCCCTTTATCAGTTAAGTTGACATCGTTCAATCCCGTCCATTTGCCGAGTAAGTTCCACTCGGATTCGGTGTGACGGCTAATAACAAGTAGGCCTGTTTTTATATCTTCATTCATACTTTTATTATGCACGCATCTCGCCTATGGTTCAATCGAAGTGGTAAAATAGGTACATGAATAATTACTCAATTAGCAACATTATTGGACGACAAATTATTGATTCCCGAGGAAACCCAACAGTTGAGGCGGATGTTTACCTCGAAGACGGGACGTTCGGACGCGCAGCCGTGCCAAGCGGCGCAAGTACCGGGGCGGGTGAAGCGCTTGAACTACGTGATGGCGGCGACAGTTACGG
>CAMPJF010000089.1 GCA_946886725.1 uncultured Candidatus Saccharibacteria bacterium
TATCGTAAACAAACTCAAGCGCCGCGTTATCACACTCGAACATGGAAAAATCAGCAGCGATCAAGCACAGGGGAGTTATAAGCAGTAATGGCCAAGCGAAAATTAGACGCAAAAGCATTTGCGCAACAAAAACGAAAACGTCGACAATTACTGACGTTTGCTCGCATGTGTCGATACGGCGTTAATAATTTCAGTCGCAATGCCTGGCTAACGGTGGCTGCGACTGCGGTGATGACGATTACGCTTCTTGTCGTGTTTACCACATTCGTATCTCGTAACGTATTGATCGATACGGTAGGCGTGATCCGCGACAGTGTTGATATGTCGATCTATGTTAAGACGGGCATCAATGATAAAGACGTCGCCTCAATTAAAAACAGTCTTGCATCGCTTAGTACGGTTAAAGAGGTGAGGTATGTAAGCCCTGATGATGCGCAAAAGGAATTTGCTAAAGCGAATGCGACAAATCCCGGCGCCTTAGAGGCATTGAATGAAGCGACAAACCTATTTCCTGGTACCTACCGTGTTAAGGTAGCCGATATCAACGACACCAAAGAGTTACAAGATTTTGTAAAAACCAATGCGGTGATTAAGGATAATATTGATCCAAATCGTCAGCCGTCATTCGCGGGTGACCGAAAGTCGGCCATAGAAAATATCGGACGCGCCGTCGGGTTTGCTGAAAAGGCTGGGCTTGTCGCTAGTATTGTCTTTGTTGCGATATCATCACTAATCGTCTTTAATACAATCCGCATGGCTATCTTTAACCGTAAGGATGAAATCCAGATGATGAAGCTGATCGGCGCTGACAAAAGCTTCATCCGCGGTCCATTCCTTGTCGAGGCGATGGTGTATGGATGTATCGCAGCGGTAATCGCAACGCTCCTAGGTATCGCATTACTTCAGGCTTCTAGTGCCAGGCTGTTGACAGCAGGGGTGAACGTCGAGAATACACTTGAGTATATTACGACGTATATGCCGCTTGTTATGCTGGCTATGATTTTGCTGGGCGGGCTCATTGGCATAGTGTCGTCACTGTTTGCCACGCAGCGTTATTTAAAACTGTAATTTACATTACACATTTTCTTGACAGCGCATCCTGCATATGCTAATATCGTAAGTAATGAAGCAACGGTCCACCACACCAGTTACATCAGGTTTTCTCACAAAGTTCGCGCTTGTCGCCGCTGCCGTGATGATGACCATTGCAACGCCTCTTGCGATGATGCCAAAGGCATCTGCTGATCAATATGATGATAAAATCAATGCGTTAAAAGGGCAGGTGAATGAATTACAGGCTCGCGCTGGTGAACTTCGCCAAAAAGCAAACACATTGCAAAATGAGTTAGCTCGTCTTGGTGCGGAAAAGGCAACAATTCAGTCTCAGATCGATCTTAACCAGGCAAAGTACGAGAGCTTAATCGTTAAGATTAAAGAGAACGAGCAGCGTATTGCGGATAACAAAGACGCACTTGGTGCGACGATTGCTGATATGTATGTTGATGAAGGTATTACGCCTATCGAAATGATTGCAAGTAGTAGTAATATTGGTGATTATGTTGATAAAGAGTCGTATCGTTCATCCGTTAGCGATCAGTTGCAGACGACTATTGATACGATCCGCAAATTAAAGAAAGAGCTTGAAAACCAAAAAGCCGAAGTCGAGCGCGTCCTTGCTGACCAAAAAGCGCAGCGCGAAGCATTAGCGGCCAAAGAAGCTGAAAGCGCAAACTTACTAGCGCAGACACGTGGTGAAGAAGCGGCCTACCAGGCAATGTCCGCCGAGAAGAATTCTGAGATCTCTAAGCTTCGTGCGCAGCAGGCTGCAGAGCTTGCCGCTCGTGCCCGTTCAATTGGTGGTGGATACTCAAGCCTTCCAGGTGACGGTAGCCGCGGTGGTTACCCATCTAAGTGGGCAAATGCACCAATGAATTCATACGTCGATGACTGGGGAATGTACAGCCGACAATGTGTTAGCTATGCTGCCTTCAAGGTTGCTCAGAACTACGGTAATATGCCTTACTGGGGTGGTCGCGGTAATGCACACGAATGGGACGACAATGCCCGTGCAGCTGGATTCAAAGTGAGTTCTGTCCCTGCCGCCGGTACTGTTGCAATTTTGAATGACGGGTCGTACGGACATGCCGCATGGGTTGAGTCAGTCAACGCCGATGGCACGATTAACATCAGCCACTACAATGTCGGTTGGACGGGTGAATATGCCGAATGGTATAACCTAAACCCTGGCTACTTCGATTCATACATTTATTTCGGCGGATAATAGCAAGTACAATATCTAACACTAACAGCGCACTCAGCAAAGAGTGCGCTGTTAGTGTTATGAAAGGTCGGATTGGTGGTAAACTTCACTTACAATCCGCCAAGCAAGACTCCTCGATACGGTCACTTCGTAGTATAATCATAAGAAGTATTTTATTTAAATGTGAATAGGGGAATGTCTGTGTCATCTAATAAAAAGTCTATGGCCTCGCCATTAGAGCGGCCAACGGGCATATCAAAAAATGTCTACATATTGACGATTGCCGCCGTGGCCGTCATTAGCTTTGTCGCCGGTACTCGCGGTAATGAAATTTTGGGAACGATCGCACCCGTGTTGGGATTCAAGGTAGAAACGAGCACGCTTGATTTGTCGAGTGTGCAAAAAACATATCAAGAGCTCAAGGCGAATTATGACGGTGACGTTGATGAAGCGAAGCTTGTCGACGGCGCGAGCCGTGGCTTAGTGGATGCAGCGGGAGATGAATATACCGTCTTTATGGATGCCAAGGAGGCGGCGACCTTCAATGATGACCTTGCCGGCAAGATCGGCGGCGGTGTTGGTGCCGAGATTGGCATGCGAAGCGATGCGCCAACGATAATTCGCGTGCTGCCTGATAATCCTGCCGAAAGAGCAGGGCTTCTAGCGGGGGATATTATTATGGGTGTTAACGATGAGTCTACCGCCGGTTGGACAGCCACCAAGACCGCTGAGAAAATTCGTGGCGCCGTTGATACAACGGTAAAAATCAATGTTTTTCGTGCAGGCGAAGATAAGGAGTTTACGATCACTAGGGCTATCGTCAATAATCCTAGCATTCAAACATCGATCGAGAATGGCGTTGGTCGCTTAACGATTAGTCGGTTTGATAGCGAAACGGCCGAGCTTGCACGTAAAGCTGCTCAAGGCTTCAAGCAGCAGGGTGTCCGTGGAGTTATCCTTGATCTGCGCGGTAACGGCGGTGGTTACTTGAATGCTGCGCAAGATGTCGCAGGTCTGTGGCTGAACGATAAAGTTGTTGTTTCTGAGCGAACGAACGGTAAGGTTGTCGACGAACTTAAGTCTGGTACGAACCCGTTGCTTTCTGGCGTTCCAACGGTTGTACTGGTGAACAGTACTAGTGCAAGCGCTAGCGAAATCGTCGCCGGTGCATTGCAGGACCATAAAGCAGCGACACTTATTGGTGAAAAAACGTTTGGTAAGGGGACAGTTCAACAGGTTATTGATCTGGGCGCAGGCACGCTACTAAAGGTGACGATTGCTCGCTGGTATACGCCTAATGGTAAAAACATCACCAAAGAAGGTATAACGCCTAATCAAACGGTGGAACTAAAGGCCGAGGACGCTAATGCCGGTAAGGATCCGCAGCTCGATGCTGCTAAGGCGCTGCTCGGGTAGGGATGCTTGTGCTTTCATGAAACATTCAGTACTATAGAGGAAGATATGGATATAACAAAAAAGATTTTACTTGTAGAAGACGACACGGCATTAGCCGCAGTCTATAAATCCCGCCTAGAGCTAGAGGGATTTGACATCCGAGAGGTCAATAACGGCGAAGAGGCACTTTCAGCTGCCGTAGAGTATAAACCGGACCTAATCTTGCTGGATGCAATGATGCCAAAGATTAGCGGCTTTGATGTGTTGGATATTTTACGCAATACACCAGATACGGCGAACATCCGTATTATCATGCTCACTGCATTAAGTCAGCCAAAGGATAAAGAGCGTGCCGAATCACTCGGTGTCGATGATTATCTAGTAAAATCACAAGTCGTCATTGGCGACGTTGTCGAGCGCGTCAAGCATCACCTAGGTATTACAGCCTAAAGCATAATTTGACACCTGCAAGTGCAGCCCCAATCGTCAGGGGTTGCTTTTTTATTATGGTTATGCT
>CAMPJF010000090.1 GCA_946886725.1 uncultured Candidatus Saccharibacteria bacterium
GGTCTGGACGACCCTGAATATGTATTGCAGCAAATACGATTAATCGACGAAACTATCGAAGGCGAGACAATCCCTAATCCTCAGGGCCACCAGACGGAATATGCATTGCCATTCAAGGGAAAGGATTCGTATTTATTTATTGCAAAATCCGCGAAGCGACGCCTAGACTCGGAGCTTGCTGATCGTAATCCTGGTACATCGCGCAGTACCTGGCAAAAACATATCAAAGCCGGACACATCAGTGTTAACGGGGAAGTGCAATTATCGCCAAAAGTATCAATTACCGATGCGGACAACATCGCTATCGATACGCCAGACGCAATTGACTACACCGAGCATGAATTACCGATCATCTACATTGATGATAATGTTATTGTCATCAACAAGCCTATTGGAGTTTTGACACATGCCAAGGGTGCATTGAACGAAGAGTTTACCGTCGGAGAGTTCTTCCGTCGGTACTGTTCGTATAATGCCGACACAAACCGACCCGGGATCGTTCACCGCTTAGATCGTGATACGAGTGGCGTTATGATCGGCGCTCGTAACGAAGCAACGGCAACCATGCTACAAAAGCAATTTGCAGATCGAAAGACAAAGAAGACGTATATTGCAATCACCGTCGGTACGCCAAAGAATGATGCCGCGCGCATCGATCTACCAATTGGTCGAAACCCTTCCGCGCCAAGTACTTTTCGTGTTGATGCCAAGGGAAAATCAGCTATTACGGACTACAAGGTGGTGCGTGCAACCAACGAACTATCAATGTTAGAACTTCGTCCACATACAGGTCGTACGCACCAATTGCGTGTTCATATGAAATACATGAACACACCAATACTAGGTGATCGAGTCTATGGCACAGAGGCAGACCGCCTATATCTACATGCAAAGCAGCTTGAAATCACCATTCCCGTCAGCGAACGCCGTATTTTCGAAGCACCATTGCCGGTAGAGTTTAATACGCACTTTCCTGATGAGCAATAGTTATGCAGCAGCCGACACTTCATCCTACCTCGAAAAAGCTGCTTGAATCACTAACGAGAGAACTGCCTCAAGCACTCATCGTCACCGGCAAAGATGGTACCGGGACATTAGAAGTGGCGAAATATATTTCACACATTCTTGGATCGCCTGAGGATATTATTGTCCCAAAAAAGAAATCCAAGGATGGTAAGAAATTTGAAGTCGACATAGAGAATGGGCGGGTGCTTACTGAAGATGTTCGTGGGCTATATGATAGTGTTCGTGGCAAGCAAACTAAGCCGAGGGTATTTATCATTCAAAAGGCTGATCGTATGATGGCAAATGCACAGCATGCATTGTTGAAACTGCTTGAGGAACCTAATGATAATATATATTTCATCTTAGAGACCTACAATGCCGGGCTTCTTTTTCCTACAATCCGCTCTCGCGCCCAAGCATTGACAATTCTACCTTTAACTACTACTCAAACCGACATGTTCTTAGATGAAATGAATGTTACTGACCAAAAAAAACGCGCGCAGCTCAAATTTATTGCCGGTGGCTTACCTGTCGAGCTTCGCAGATTAATTGAAGATGACGATTACTTCAATGAACGCGCACAGCGAATCAATGATGCCCGACAGTTCTTGCAGGCCGACAGCTACCAACGACTGCTACTGGTTCAGAAATACCAGGCTAACCGCGAGCACACATTGCAACTACTGGATAGTGCGATTCAAATTACGCGACATAGTGTCAGTGCAAAACCGCAAACAGCCCTCATTAGCCAGCTCGAGACACTACTTGCCGTAAGGGAGCGCATAGCAGGTAATCAAAACATACGGCTGCAGTTAGCCAAATTTGTTTTATAAATTAACGAATGGCTTAGATCGGATCAGCCAGTGTTCGCTTCATGTCGCTCATTCATGTGATCTGCTGTGGTATAATTAAAGAATATGTTAGCAATACTTATCGTTGCAATACTCGGCGTTTGGGCCGCACTCAAGCACCAAACAATCAATGAGGTCGTCACCGATCTTCCACTTAAAATATCAGAGAAATTAGATCAACTGTGGGAAGTTGCTCAAGAATCACTGCGTGAGCGTAAATATCTGCGTGCCGAAAAAGCGCTACTAACTATTTTACGCGTTGATGAACGTAACGCGACCGCTTATAACCGATTGGGTATTTTGTACGCAAAGCAGCAGGCGTACAAGGATGCTATTGAATGTTTTGAGATTGCTCAATCACTTGAGCCAAGCGCAAGTAGCCTGCATAACGTCGGCTTGATTTATTACGAGACGGAGTATTACGAAAAAGCAGCGTTAGCGTTCGAACAGGCGCTTGCTATGGAAGATAACCTTGCATCTCGCCACATCGCATACGCAAAAGTTCAAGAAAAGCTCGGCCGTAACAAAAAAATGATCGAAGCGCTAGAGAAAGCGGTTGAACTCGATCCAATTCCTCAGACACTAAATATATGAGCCGACGCCTACGATCGTACCGGTCAAAGTGATTTATCTGTCGAACTTCGCGAAAAAGCTGCGAAAATGATTATTCCTCAGGGACAACCAAAACGCGTCCGTCAAGTACGTCGCGTCGTTATGTAACATTGACATTTCACCTGTGATTTGATATAATATTATTTACGTTCGTATATTTACATCTCACCTTAGCAAAGGAAGTGGTATGTCCTATAGCACTCGGAATATCTCGCCAAAGCGTCAAATCAATGAAGGTCTTGCAGAACTTGTCGATGAATCGGCAGAGCACGATGCGGCTATGGCCGCCGAAGCCTTGGCTCTTGATGTCGAGGAAGCAGAAATGAGATCAAAGGCCATCAACGATATCGTGATGGGTGTGAACCCCGAATTCGGGACGCACATGAATTTGACCGAATGGGAATACATGCTCGATGCGGTGCAAGCAACTCCCGAGCAGCGCCGCCTATTTGAGGAGACGCGCCAACTGCAACGAGCTGCCGAGAATGACTCAACGCTGACCTTGTCAGATCTATTAGGTGAAGAAGATGACCTGGACTACGACCGCTACCAGGAGGGTGATTATAACCCCGGCCGACCGTAGTCACGAACGCACCCCGGACACAATGACGTGTCCGGGGTGTTTAATTTTCTTGCTATAACGACATAGCGACTGGATGTTGTGTCATGCCGGCGGCTATCTTGTAGTCATTGGATATAGATAGGGTGGCGAAATGATTTAGGGTAATCCAGTCATATTCACTATGCTCGCTGCTAAGCCGAATATCACCGATGTAATCCCTAGTCGTATAAACTGTCTTGATAACCTGGCAATCGCCATGGATATGCGAAGCGACATGGATGGGGCGCAGGTGGGATATAGTGAGACCAGTTTCCTCATAGGCTTCGCGCTTTGCGCCATCAGACGGATTTTCGCCTATATTAACTTGACCGCCAGGCAGATCCCATAATCCGGCGCGGTACGTATCGTTAGCATGGCGCCTAAGAACTAATAGACGTCCGCTGCCATCAAAGATAATTGTTTTTGCAACGATCTCTATTTTCATATCAAAATATCATATCATAATTATCGTTCTTTAGCTATGCAGCTGCTATCAAAAAACCCTCCAGGAAGGGAGGGTAGAATGAGTAGCGAATCGGATTAGCTCTTGCGAGGTTTGATTTCGTTACGACCAAGGTTCTTTTTTGTCTCGGTGTAGGTAGCGTGAGTACGAGCAATTGGATCGTATTTCTTAAGAACGATTTTCTCTGTCGTGTTCTGCACGTTTTTAGTTGTGTAGTACGTACGGTGACCGGTAAGATCACTAACAAGTCCTACTAATTTTCGCTTTGTATTCTTCTTTGCCATTACTTACTCACTTAAATTTGTTGATTCAATCTTATTAATTCTAGCATGAAACTATGATAATTACTAGAGGTAGGCATAAAAATGGAGCCACGACTGGGATTTGAACCCAGGACCCCTTCCTTACCATGGAAGTGCTCTACCACTGAGCTATCGCGGCATACCTCGGATAATTGTACCAAATCACACCCGTTATGCCAACCCGGCGAAGAAAAACTTATGCCAGTTTACTCTTGAAATCATCCGCATTATTCGATACACTTGTATCTGTACTTCACGTGCCGCTTTAGCTCAGCTGGTTAGAGCAGCTGTTTTGTAAACAGCAGGTCTACGGTTCGAATCCGTAAAGCGGCTCCA
>CAMPJF010000091.1 GCA_946886725.1 uncultured Candidatus Saccharibacteria bacterium
GTGCTGAGTCGTACGTTTGAGGAGTATGAAAAACAAATCAAAGATAATAATCTTGCCAAGGAATTCGAATCGCAAGGATTGACGATGTACGAGGCAATTATCCTCGCATCGATCGTCCAGCGTGAAGTACCAACCGCGGCCGATCAAAAGCAAGTCGCGCAGATATTTCTCAAACGATACCGTGAAGGCGGTACGTTGGGGTCAGATGTCACGTATCACTATGCGGCCGATAAGAATGGCGTACAGCGAACACATCTTCTAAAAGACCCATACAATACGCGTATTTATCCAGGGCTGCCACCGGGTCCTATCGCTTCGCCGGGTATCAGTGCTCTGCTAGCGGTTGCTATGCCGGCTGAGGGTGATTACCAGTTCTTCCTAAGCGGTGATGACGATAAGACATACTTCGCACATACGCAAGCAGAGCATGAGGATAATATCGTCAAGCACTGCACGTATAAGTGCTCACTGCCGTAGTCTTGACAAATTAGTATAATTATAAAATATATTGACAATATAATCAAGAATTGTTAATATTATTACAGCGCATTTGTGAAATAACTACCATATTTAGAAAACTGAATATGCGAGTGGGAAGTCTATATCACTTATGAGCCTACCAAAAATGTCGTACGGATGCCGAAAATAACTTTCTATCTAATATCAATTAATTGTAAGGTCGACAGCGCAATCCTTTTCTCGAACGAGAAGTAAGACAGAGTACGGTAGACGCCTTTGCAGTAATGCAGACGGCAGGAGAACGAACATTCGTAATCATCAAGACGCTCTGAGCTTTGCTCAGACGAAATCTGCTCAGTTGAAACAATCTATGTTTGCTGGCACTACCTTTAAGACTATTAAAGCTAAAAGTGGGCCAAAATCAACAGCTATAGCAGCTTACTCTGGTGTATTCCTGCTTGTTATATCGATGGTCGCCATCGGTTATCAGCCACCCCAAAAAGTCGATAGCGTGGCAAGTGCGATTAGCCCTATCGCTCCTGTTGACTCAGTTGATACCGATCAGCCGTCTGTCGACGAGATCGTCGCAACAAATGTCGCCGCTGGTATTGCCGCTCGTGCCAATTTGCCAGTCGCTCCACAAATTGCCGATCAGTCGGTTTCGCTAACAATTCTGAGCCAGTTGGCGCAAAATGATACAAATACGATCACAAAGCCACAAATCGTTGAGTTGTCGGCGGGTAATCGCACGATTGAGCAGTATACAGTTAAAGAGGGTGACACTGTCGAAAGTATCGCTGCTCAGCGTGGCATAACGCCGGATACTGTGAAATGGGCGAATGATTTGAGCTCAAGCACTGTTGCTGCGGGTAAAGTGCTGACACTTCTCCCTATTGACGGCGTTCACTATACCGTTAAGGCTGGTGACACTGTCGAAAGCATCGCCGCTAAATATAACGTGACTCCTCAAAGTATTACGACGCACAATGACCTTGAATTAACGGGCCTTGTGAATGGCTCAAAAATTGTCCTTCCTGGTGGTGTGATGCCAACAACTGAGCGACCTGGATATCAGGCACCGCGAGCCGTCGCACGTGTATTTACTGGAAATGTCTATAATGGTGCATATCGTTATGCTGGCGGATTCGCTGGTGGTGGCGTCTATAACGTTTATCGCAATACTAAGTCAACAACACCAGGTAATACGAACGCATGGGGTAACTGTACGTGGTATGCGTGGGAGCGACGATATGAAATGGGTCGACCAATCCCTGGTGGTGCGATGGGTAATGCTGCACAGTGGAACTCTTCGTTCGCAGCAATGGGATACCAAGTTGACTCGGTTCCATCGGTAGGTTCTATCTTCCAGAATGGTGGTGGGTATGGTCACGTCGGTATCGTCGAAGTTCTGAATGCAGACGGATCTATCGAGGTCAGTGAGATGAATAATTACTCAGGCGGTGGCTATAATGGCATCAACTGGCGTAATATCCCAGCAAATCAAGTAGGCAGCTTTAACTACATAGATTAGTCGAAATATTATATAATTACGTTCGCCTCTGTCAATACAGGGGCGAATTTGCTATACTAGGTAAAGATATGTTTGTAGACACAGCGAAAGTATTCATTCAGGCAGGTAAAGGCGGCAACGGCAACGTTAGTTTTCGCCGCGAAATTTACGTTGACAAAGGTGGACCTGACGGCGGTAACGGCGGGCGCGGCGGTGACGTTATTTTTGAGGCGTCCGAAAACGTTAATACTTTGATCGACTTCCGATATAAACCGGAATTGAAAGCCAAACCTGGCCAAAATGGCGCTGACCGTAAAAAACAAGGACGCTCTGGCGAAGACTTAATCGTTAAAGTTCCGATGGGGACGTTAGTCCGTCGCGACGGCAAGGTGATTGCCGATTTGACTGAAGACGGCCAGCAAGTTGTCATCGCAAAGGGCGGTGATGGTGGATTTGGTAATGCGCACTTTAAATCATCCGTTCGCCAAACGCCGCGCATCGCCGAATTAGGTGAAGTTGGTGATACCTTTGAGGCGGAGTTGGAGTTGAAATTATTAGCCGACGTTGGGCTTGTTGGATTTCCTAATGCTGGTAAATCGACGTTCTTGTCGGTAGTCAGTAACGCTCGCCCTGAAATTGCCGATTATGCGTTTACGACCTTAACGCCAAACTTGGGTGTTGCCGATATCGACGATGGTAGTTTGTTGATTGCTGACATCCCTGGGTTGATCGAGGGTGCAAGTGAAGGTAAAGGCTTGGGTGACGCATTTTTGCGTCATGTGGAACGTACTGCGGTGCTGCTGCATATGATTGACGCCTATACAGATGACATCGCAACGGCTTATACGACAATTCGCAATGAACTATTGCAGTATAGTGCTGAGCTTGCCACTCGTCCTGAAGTAGTTGCGCTGACGAAGTCCGAAGGACTGGACGATGATATGATCCAAATGCAAGTCGAGGCCGTTCGTGCGGTTGCTGGCAAAGATGCGGAAGTATTTGCCGTATCTTCAACGGCCCATAAAGGTGTAAAAGAAGTACTGCGGGCGCTACGCGTGAAAGTGATTGCTGCCCGTAATGTCGAAAAAGAAATCGATGAAGTGGATAACGACACGATCGTTATTAGTCTGACCGATAAACAGGTCTCTGATGCCTGGCTGGTGACCAAAGACGACGAGACGGGCCATTTTGTTGTAACAGGCGACAAGGTAGAGAAGTTTGCAAGGCGAACGAATTTTGATAATTACGAAGGCGTGAACCGATTGCGGGATATTCTTAAAAAACTTGGCGTACTGCATGAACTAAGCCGTGCAGGTGCAGTCGGTGACAGTATCGTCGAAATCGCCGGTAATGAATTTACCCTCCTTGAACAATAAAAGTATCATTAACTATTGACATTTATATGTATATGTGCTATTATGCATATACCATCAACTAGCCAGTGGGCTATAGATTGGTTCATTGACAAGTTGGATATTATTTTTTGCTGCAGCTTTCTGTGTATTTTTGTATGCAGACAGCTGCAGCAAACCCCAGCCATCCGCTGGAATGTTTTGCAGGTTAGGGCGCCAACGGGCGCAACTGAAAGTAGGTGATCACGATCGAAACGAGAGCTTCTCCGATGCTTTGCGTCACCCCCACTTCAATGTTCGCATGACCCCCCTTCGCCGGCGCCAGGAATGGTAACATGAGGAGATCGATGTTGTTAACATCTGGTTTTACTTAGCGTACGTCTATAACGTAATAGTTTTGTCGCCAATTTGGTGAAAGTGCCAGGTTAAAACCTCCGCTATACTTTCATCCCTCGGCTTCTTTTATGTTAAGAAGCAGCCCCCATTCTTTCTAAAATAACATTTCGGTGAAAGGTTCTGGTATGAAGTATAGACCCAAGCGCTCCGTATGGAGCGCGCCCCGTGTCCGTCCCGTCTCTTCTTCGTAAGAGCGGTTTGGTCTGTTATTGAGGTTGAGATCATCAGGATAGTTGTATCGTGGGCAGATCTAGTGCCGCCTTCTATCTCTCAGATCCATGCGTTTCTACGCCCTCGGAGTTACGTCTAAAACGTAACACAGACACCCTCTGAGGAGGGTAGCGCACTGCAGTATTGCCGCGCTACCCTCCTTGGAATCAAATATCCAACTTGTCTCAAATCCCACACGTCGTAATGGCGTGTTTTTTCTTTGTTTTAATAACTGTTATAAT
>CAMPJF010000092.1 GCA_946886725.1 uncultured Candidatus Saccharibacteria bacterium
TCTACTGCAGAAGAGCAGGCGGGCTTACAGGCAAAACGCGTCGTGATCGGTATTGCCGGTGAGTTAGTGAAGGGGGTGACTAATACAATTCGCTACCGTCGTCCGCAGCCTGATCGACCGCTCGATGTGGCGGAAATGGAATTTATCATCGAGAAAGTTCAGGAGCGCGCTCAAACAAAAGCGCAAAAGCAGATTGCGTTAGAAACGGGTAACGAAGACGTCGAAGTTAAGTTGGTGAACAGTGCGCTTGTGACGATTCATATTGATGGCTATAAAGTAAGTAACCCGATCGGGTTTCAGGGAAAAGATATTGCCGTGCAGATCTACACTGCCTTTGCTCCAATGGTGCATATCGGTGCACTCGAGCGCGTTGCCGACGAGCTTGCTCTAGATCTCGTTGCTGTCGCTGCCGAGCCATTCGCTGTGAGTCGTGCGGTGCTAGGAACAGATGCGAGCAGTACGATTACTGCTGTGCTTGCAGATGTCGGTGGCGGAACGACTGATATCGCGGTCGTTAACGATGGTGGCGTTGAGGGGACGAAAATGTTCGGTATCGGGGGGCGAAGCTTTACCCGTACGATCGCTAGCGAGATGGACCTTAACTACACTGACGCAGAGAAACTAAAGGTCAACATTGATAGTCCGCAGATCAAACCGAGCGTAGCGAAAGCGGCAAATGCCGCTATCGACAAGACGCTTAATGTTTGGATTGCTGGTGTTGAATTGGCGCTCGACGAATTCGAATCAGTCGATCATCTGCCGAATCGTATTTTACTTTGCGGTGGCGGGGCGAGCCTGACGAAATTAGTCGACGCACTGTCCGAGCGCGATTGGTACAAAGACCTACCGTTCACTAAACGCCCAACTGTCCAGCATATTTCGCCAAAGGATGTGGCCGGAATTACGGACACAACAGGCGCGGTTAATGACCATACCTTTATTACCGCTATGGGTCTGCTTCGGGTCGGTTATGATACAATTGTAGGCAGCAGTGACGCTGATACGATCAAAGATAAACTTAATCGGATCTTACGAATATAAAAATGAATAAAGACATTATCTATATCGACGTTGAGGATGATATTACCGCGATTATCGGTAAAGTTAAGGATGCCAAGCAGAAGATCGTCGCTTTAGTGCCGCCAAAGCGGATTGGCGTACTGCAAAGTGCAGTTAACCTGCGATTATTAGCGCGGGCGGCGACTCAGTCGGAAAAACATTTAGTGATTATTAGCAGTAAACCAGCACTTATGGCGCTTGCTGCTGCCGCAAAAATACCGGTTGCTAAAAACCTACAAAGCAAACCTGAAATCGCCGAGATTGCAGCACTAGACGTCGATGACGGCGAAGACGTCATTGATGGTGCGCAGTTACCTGTAGGTGATCATGCAAAGACAGCCGCTGCAACTGCACCGCTCGTTGCGGTTCACGATCCAGCAATCGATTCAGCAATTGACGAGAATGCCGCCGAAGACGTTCCTCGTCGAGCTTTGCCGCCAGCACCAGGCCAGATGCTTGGAAAGGCGCGTGCGAAAAGTGGCATTAAGGTGCCTAATTTTGGCGATTTTCGTAAAAAACTAGCCTTGATTGTCGCCGCTGGCATACTGCTGATTGGCTTTCTCGTTTGGGGTATATTCTTTGCGCCGCGGGCTACCGTTCAGATTACCGCACGCACCTCTGACTCATCAGTAAATAATAAAGTCACGCTCGCTAATGATGTTACGACTGATGTTGCGGCGAACACACTAAAGACTACCACTCAACAAACCAAAAAAGCAGAGTCAGTTGAATATGAAGCAACGGGTTCGCGCGATGCGGGCAACAAAGCGGCGGGAACGATGAAGCTGACGCGTACTAATCCGTCCGCAACTCCTTTAACCGTTCCTGCGGGCACGACATTTACCAGTGGTGAGCGTACGTTTGTTAGTACCGAGGCTGCAGTACTGGTAACGAAGTTAACTGCAGATGGTCTGGATCCTGGCACTGGGACTGTCGCAGTCCTAGCGACGGCAGTTGGCGATGAATATAACCTTTCGGCGCGTTCGTACCAGCCAAGTGCGACTGGCATAACTGCTCAGGGTAGTGTTATGTCTGGCGGATCGCATCGAATCATTAAGGTAGTCAGTGCTGAGGATATCCAAAAAGCAACTGAACAGCTGAAAAAACAAGACGCAGAGGCTATTAAAAAGCAGCTTATCGGACAGCTTGGCGATGATGTGATCGCTATCGATCAGACATTCAAGGCAGAACAAGGTGCACCAGCTTCGACACCTGCGGTTGACCAAGAGGTTGCTGACGGCGTCAAGCCAAAGCTTACTAGTGAAATCACGTACAGTATCAGTGGTGTCGATAAAAATGAGCTAAACGATTATTTGGACGCTCATTTCGCCAAGCAACTTGAAGGGTTGAATGATCAACGAACGTACGATAACGGTGCTGGGAAAGTGACTTTCACAAATGTTGATGCTGTTGATAAGAACTTTACTGCAAACGTTGTCGCTACGGCAAAAATTGGTCCAAAGATTGAGGATTCCGTTATCAAAGATCGTTCGAAGGGTAAGCGTTACGGTGAGATTCAGGAGAGTATTGAAGCAATCCAAGGTGTTCAGAATGTCGATGTTAAGTTTTGGCCATTCTGGGTGACTACGGCACCAAACGACGTTAAGCGGATCAACGTAGAGTTCAAGCTGCATGAGTCGTAACAAGACATATGTCGCATTGGATGTGGGCGAAAAGCGAATAGGCGTTGCGCTGGCTGATGGCGGTGTGCGTATCGCTGTTCCACTTGAAACTGTCGAAGTTGATGGTGACGAAATAGCACGCATCACTAAGATCGTTGCAGACGAGAATGCTGAAACGCTCGTCGTCGGCTATCCCCGAAACCAATCGGGCGAGGCGACTGCTCAGACGGAATATGTGCTGGAATTTTCAAAAAAGCTTGTCGGTATTACACCAACAATTATTTATCAGGAAGAATCTTTGACGAGTGTTATGGCCGAGCAACGGCTACAGTCGCACAAAAAACCATACTCCAAAGGAGATATTGACGCGTTGGCAGCGGCCATCATTTTACAAGATTATTTGGAGCAAAACTTATGAAAAATGACATTATACCGCCAAGCCGACCTACGCTGCCGACGGAGGACCCTGCGCAACAACAGGATCAGCATGCGCCCGTGTTGTCTTACCCTGAGCAACCGGAGTCTCCGGTAGTAACCGAGGCAAGCGGCGCAACCTTACAATCCGAGCAGCAACCGACGCTAACGAGCGACCCCGTGCCGCAACCCGCGAAACGATTTTCTACTCCGATTAAATGGGCAAGTGTTATTTTTTTGATCATTGTCATTGGTCTCCTTGCGGGATTAACCTGGTATAAATTCGCCCTTCGTCCTGTGGCCGAAGGGACAGTACAAAGTGTGCAGGTAGATATCGATCCAAATAGCTCGCCAGCCCAAATAGCCAGCCTTCTAGAAGAGAAGAAGGTTATTCGCAGCCAGCTGGCGTTTAATATCTACGTTCGCGTACACGAAGTTCGTGGCCAGTTATTAGCTGGATCGTATCGGTTGTCGCCAGCGGAGTCGACTGTGCAGATCGTTGCTCATCTGACGAAGGGGCAGTTCGAACAATTTGACGTGACATTCTATCCTGGTGCGACGCTGAATATTGCCTCGACGGAAAATGATAAGACGCCGTCACATCGGCAAGTACTTCAAAAACTTGGGTATGGTGACGCAGAGATTGATGATGCCTTCGCCGCCTCATATGCCGACCAATATCCTCTATTATTCGCCGATAAGCCGGCGACAGCTGATCTTGAGGGCTATATATATGGGCAAACATATAAGGTGGTAAGTGG
>CAMPJF010000093.1 GCA_946886725.1 uncultured Candidatus Saccharibacteria bacterium
CTGGAATGTGACGCTATCCTAAAGGCGACAAAAGTTGATGGTATTTACGACAGTGATCCGGCTATTAATCCCGATGCTCGGCGAATCTCTTCGATTACCTACCAGCAAGCATTAGAACAGCCAGATATAAAAATCATGGACAAGGCTGCTTTGGGGCTTGCGTTCGAGCACGCGCAGTCGCTTGTTGTATTTGAGCTATTGCAGCCTGATAATATTGCTCGCGTCATTGCTGGTGAAGAGATCGGAACAACGATCCACTCCTAGGCGCACCTCTGTAGATCTATTGACATTTTTCTTATTATTTGCTATAATAATACTAAGCATGGTTCGACGGTTTATGGTCGACTTGCACCTTTTCATCTACACGAAAGCAGGACTGATGTTTGAAAAGCTTTATTTTGGCCTCCCTTTGCTGGAGTCGATTGTTAGTGGCGGTTTTCTGCCGACGCTAATCATCTGTCTGATTATTTGCCCCGGCATCCCCTTTTTGCTTGGTGCAGTCGTAGACGGCTACTGGGTGCCGATTCATTGGAAGTTCCAGTTCTTCGCCTTTTGGCCGGGAAACTTGTTTCTGGCACTGTTCATCGCAGGTTCGTCGTCGACATTCCACGACGAGGGTATGAGGATCAACCCAATCCTCAACGTCGTCGTTTTTGCGGGTGCGTTCGCGTTCTACTGGCAGTTGCACAAAGGCGATAAGTCATCGTCCTCGCGCTATACCCCAGGCCAGGTTAATTCTGCCATGAAGATCTACCACAATGCGTTGTATTTCTGGTACGGCTACTTGGCTGTGGTGAGCTGCGCAGCGATGCTTATGTCGTCGGCGACGCTCATCCAGAAAGTTGTCATTATGCTGCCCGGACTCATCTGGCTCGCAGGTATGGTTGCGGATAATTTCATGCCCGAGGACGTCAAGTCATCGCGCTTTACTTACGCTCATGTTGAGCCAAGACCCATCTGGCAGAATAACTGGAGGGTCCGGCGACTGACCGAGCGAGGATACGCGTACGTGTAGTGCAAAGGAGTATACCGTTCGTTCCGTTTTGCCATTGGCGAGACGGAACGAACGGTTTTTTATTTCGCAACTCTCGTCACGCGTCCTTGTTCCAGGGTGTGTGCCTGCTAGATAGCCTGCTTTTTGGGGTGTGATAGACTGGTAACAGTTTATGAGTAAAAAAATCACTGTCAATATGGTGTCCGAAAGCGACATCACCGTCCAGGGGCATGGCGTCCATACGGCATATGACGAGATGGCATCCGCGCTAGAAAAGCGCGACGACGTCGAGGTTATCCGCGGTAAGTTTGGCGAAGAAGTTGATTGCGACGTAATTCACATGCATACATTCGGGACGTATGCATGGCGCAAGATGGCCCAAGACGGCCCAAAGAAAGTCGTTTCTGCCCATGTCGTACCGGCGTCACTCGTCGGATCGATTATTCTGGCGAAATACTGGCTGTTTGCCGCACGTTGGTTTTTGCGCTGGTTTTACAATAAAGCCGACAAGGTCCTTGCGGTATCTAATATGGTTGCCAAAACCCTACACGAGGAACTATACGTTCCGAAAAGCAAGATCGAGGTATTCTACAATACGATCGACATGAAACGGTTTGCATCAACAGCGCAGCAAAACGCCGCCGCTCGAAACAAGCTCGGCGTTGCACACGAGGATTTTGTCGTACTAGGCAATGGCCAGGTGCAGCCTCGAAAACGTTTCGATATTTTTATTGCGCTAGCCAAAGAACTTCCTGACGTGAAATTTATCTGGGTGGGAGGTATTCCATTTAAGGGACTTGGTGCTGATCATGCGCATATGCAGCACATGATCAATTCCGCGCCTGATAACCTAACGGTCACTGGTGTTATCCCGCACGAGGACGTATTTGACTACTACAAGGCAGCTGATGCCTTTTGCTTGCCTGCCGAGCAAGAAAATCATCCTATGTGCGTCTTAGAGGCGGCTGGCGCTACATTACCAATTATTCTGCGGGATATTCCAGAGTACGACGATACCTTTGCGAACGACGCGCTTCGTTGCCAAGATGATGACTTCGCTGATGCTATCCGTAAACTGCAAACCGACAAGGCGTTTTATAAAGCTCAGCAACAAAGGTCAAAAGCAATTGCAGGGCGTTTTGACAGTAGCGTTGCAGCCGAGAAGTTAGTCGATCTGTACCGCCAGCTGGTATAATAGAGAACATATTATGCGCATTGGCCTGTTTACTGATACCTACCGACCATCGATCAACGGAATCGTTTATGTCGTCGACATTACCCGAAAGCACCTAGAGTCAATGGGGCACGAGGTATTTATTTTTTGTCCGGCCGAAGGTGTTCGTCTGGATCGTGAAGAGTTTGACGATGATCATATTATCCGGTTCCGTAGCATGAAGGGTGTCTTTTTTGATGATTACAACTTGTCATTGTTCTTCCCCGCAGTCGAGCTTCGTCGTATTAAGGACTTAGAGCTGGATGTGATTCAGTTCTTTACGCCCAGCCAAGTTGGCTTGATGGGTGTGTACGCCGCGCAAAAGACTGGCGCTGTTTTGATTGCGCAGCACAGTACTGACCTGTCGCAGTACATCAAACATTACCCTGCAGTCGTCCCGGGACTACTGATGATTGCTTTGTCGTTGCCACTTACTTTCCGTTTTCATGGCCAGGACGTTCGCGAACTAATGCGCCTATACAAGCCTCGCCGCGTGGTTGCCGACTGGGGACAGGATATCGTCGAGCGTTTGATTGCTATGATTTACAGCCGCTGCGACGCCGTTATCGCACTCAGTCAAAAAAGCCAAAAGCAGCTAGATAGCTGGCGTGACGAATACTATTACGACGTCACAACCATTCCGACTGGGATAAACGCTTTAAAAAAGCCAACCGACGCACAGGTTGATATGTTCAAGTCAAAATACGGCATCGCCAAAAAAGACGAGGTTATTTTATACGCCGGCCGATTGAGTGCTGAAAAAAATCTTGACCTATTAATTCCGATGATTAAAAAAGTCGTTCGCCAACGACCGAATGCGCGTTTATTATATGTTGGCGATTTTGATTACCGTGAGACGCTTGAACAGATGGCGGCTGATTCTGGCGTCGGTGATCGCATTACGTTTACGGGCGCATTGCCCCGCGAGAATTTAGGCGTTGCCTATGCGTCTGCGAACGTATTCGCCTTCCCTTCGCTAACAGATACACAGGGGCTCGTGTTGCATGAAGCAGCGCACGCTGGTCTGCCTTTTGTGATTGTCGATCGGTACGTCAGTGAAGTTGTGCGTGACGGCGAGAATGGCTTCGTAGCGCGTAACAACCCGGCTCATTTTGCCGAGTGCGTCATTAAATTACTTGAGGATAAAAAGCTTGCCGCTACGTTTAGCGAGGCAAGCAAGCAGCTGGCGCGACAATACGGCGAATACACGCAAACTAAAAAACTTGAACAGATATATCAACAGGCGCTTGCCGATCGTCTGTCTGACGAAGCCGCCGAATAAAGTTAATGAAAAATCCTCGCCCCGCTACCTATAGATGGTGTTGGGGCGAGGATATTATGCTTTTGCACGATTTTGCTTGCGCATGAGCCGCTCGATTTTTTTGCCGAGCATGTCGATATGCGTAACCGTTGACAGCCATGTGTTCAGCGCGCCCTGTAGATTGGCTTTGTGGTCGCCGTAGGAAAGTCCGTCATGGTTGCAGCGGATGACATCTATATAGTCACCGTCGTCACACTCGACGCGGCACTCGTCGTACTCTATCAGGGCCTTTTCTGCCTCGGCTGCGATCCACGCGAGGATCGTATTGGCAGCGCCGGCATCGTG
>CAMPJF010000094.1 GCA_946886725.1 uncultured Candidatus Saccharibacteria bacterium
ACGCAGTTGTTCTTCCTGGATCAATCCAATCCATTTCCCTTGCTTTGAACCGATAACATACAGTCGATCGCCGGTTTCAATACCCAAAATCTCACGTGCATCGGCCGGTATAACAATCTGCCCTTTTGTGCCGACAGTGGCAGTGCCATATAGTTTTTTATCTTGCATGGTGTTCCTCTCTTCGAGCATTACTCCGCCCTTTACTCATCCATCCATTGTACTTAAAGTATGAAAAGTATGTCAAGTATGACGCGTTAAGAAAATGGGTGCAAAACAAAAACACCCCGGTGCCTTGGGGTGTTTGACTTTTTTGGTTGAAACTTCGCATGAAGTTTCGGGGTTGAACACACGTTCTAATGTGCGATATACAGTTGCCATTCGGCAGGCACCACATCCACTGCAATCTTTTTGGCCCGTGAGGACACAAAATTGATGGCTATTGGCATGAGGTTTGTTGTACTCCTTGTACTATGTACAGCCCTGCGCACTTCGACCTTTAAATTAAAATTTTCGTGTTTTTGGCGCAAGACACATAAAATATAATACCAATACGAAGCCAGGCCGTCAAGATTTGCGTGATTTCGATCACGCTATTGTTTACTATATTAGAAGACTTTAAGGCGCTTTGCAAGGGCATAAACGCCAAAAGTGACAATAACTGTAAATATTACAATGGCAGTGTATGCCCATGGCTGTTCACTAATAGGTAATGGCACGTTCATGCCGAACATTCCATAAAAAACATTCGGTAAAGCGATTAACACTGTAAACACCGTAAGCGTCTTCATACGTTGGTTTAATACGTTATTCGCAATCGTACCATACGCATTACGAATACTAGTGACCGTTTGATTATGACTTTCAATAGAAACAAGAAGCTGACGAATATACAACAATATATCCTCTATCGACTCCTTGTCCTTAGGATCTTGGAGCGTTTCACGCAGTCGCTCTGCCACGACAAGCATACCACTGAGGTTCATGCGATACTCGTTTAAATTGTCTTCCACCGTTACGAACGTAATAAAATCCTGATTCGTCACCTCGTGTGTCCGCAAGCGGCGGCCAGTATTAAAGATATACCGTGCAGTGCGATGCATTAATTCTTCGTACTCGCCGACGACAGTCGCGAACATACCTAAAAGCAAGCTATTAGTTGTCGCATTCTGATGCGACGTCATCACAGGTGTCGCAAGTTTGTAGTCCGTCACAGAGGCGATCGTAATATTCGCGAAAACAGTTCCCTGCACTGCTAGCAAAACAGGCGTCGTTACGACCTGACCGTGTTTGCCACGCTGAGCGGTACGCACAAAGACATACAGGCCATCCTCATGGGATTCAACACGCGGCAACTCGTTAACGTCCAGTACGTCACGCAGGACGTTGTAGTTCATCCCGTACGTAGTAGAGAGCAGCCGCAAGTCTGCCTCGTCAACGCCTTCACCGTGTATCCAAACCTCCTCATTAGGGGGTGTTGTCACCTGCTGATAGGCTTCGCCGTCACTTCGCTTGACATAATACTTTAACATACATAAGCAGTATACCGCGTTTCGCGCTGGATGCCTACGTCAACTAGACAAGTAAAAACGGCAAGGACTTTCCCTTACCGTTTCGCATGACCACCACAGTCATTTTTTATCTAGATGTAATCTAATGTGCTTTCATGGTTCGCGTCGAACCGAACATACGGAGGGACAAAGTCGGCATTGAAATCGTCCGACTGTCGCGGTGCTTAACGTTAAGCTCTGGATACTTTTGCATCTTCTTCGTTAAAAATGAATGAATTCGCTGATCTAGTTCTTGATCGTTGTAGTTTGTCATCTCGCACCCCTCCAACTTAATAATTTCACTTTTTCTACCACCGACCACTACTGCTCTCTCACTTAGTGGTACTCCTTACTATAGCGATTATGGTTTTGCGCTAATGTAATCATACTTACATATATCCTGTTATAATTTTCACATTTTGCAATTCGTAGTATGATAGATAGAGGTAGGAGAGTTTTGTGCAATGGATAATTTATTACACAGTATACAATCACACACTCTGACGCGCTTCGTAAAGAAGGGTTCTATTCTGCTGTACCAAGGAGAAATTCCTCGGACTGCCTTTATCGTTCGACGCGGACTGGTCCGTGTCTACACCATCACTACCTCTGGCGAAGAGCGCACGATCGCCTTACACGGTAAGGGTGATATCTTTCCACTACCATGGATTTTTGGCGAAGTAACGAACACGCTATTCTATTACGAAGCGCTCGCCGACTCTGAAATGGTAACCGCGCCAAAACAGCATATACTCGATGCCGTTGCCGCCGATCCAAAGTTGACGACTGCGGTGCTGAAATTTAGCATTAACGAATATACGGCACTTCTTTTACGTATCACCGCACTTGAACAATCCCGCGCCGCTGAAAAAATTGGTTTGACATTATACTACTTAATCTTCCGTCACAGCATCGAAAAGACGCCAGGTATGTTTACGATCGACATAAAAATGACCCAATCAATGATTGCGAGCCTCGTGGGATTAACGCGCGAAAGCACTGCAGTTAATCTGAAACTACTAAAGAAAAAGGGTATTATTCAATATAGCAAATTCACGTATGTGATCGACAAGTCAAAACTAGAACGATTCGTCGGGGAAGATACGTTTAAAGATCTGACGCTAAAATAGCGGCTTATTTTTTGCCGACTAGCGTGTCTTCGACGATTTTAATTAACTCTTTTGGCGACGCCCATGCTTTCAGCACGTAACGCTGCGCCCCTAAATCATAAGCCTCATCGATCTCTTTTTGTAAATCATAATTACTAAACACAATTATTTTGACGTCTTTGTGTTGAGTTTTCGGCTCGTACGCCTTCAAAAAACTAATGCCATCCATAGTTGGCATGCGAAGATCAAGAAAGATAATATCCGGCTCCAGCTCGTCGGCAAGACGAAGCGCTTCTTCGCCATCAAAAGCTGACCGTACGCCATATCCAGCGGTAGATAAAATCGTGACATAGGCTTGGTTTAGTGCCATGTCGTCTTCAATAATTAGAATGTTAGCTTGTTTCTTTCCCATCGCTACCTCGATTACTTATCTCATTTATAAATTCCGACATGACTGCCACAAGTAATCTTTGGTTAAGATATGCCTGATTTATTCAGTATCAGCTCACGGCCACCTCGCGTCCATGACGATAAGCTGAACGAAAGAGGGGTCGTTGTGACCCCTCTTTATCTATTTCGATTCATTACGCACGAACGCCGCGTCCACCGCGCACGGCTTTAACGATCGCAAGCAAGATTACCGCGCCGATAATTGCAACGATAAGGCTCGTAATATTAAACCCTTCAACTGCATTGCCCGTCAGCATTCGGACGACAAATCCACCGATAAACGCGCCGATAATACCAACGACGATATTTGCGACTGCGCCCATCTCGGCGTCGGTCTTCATGATTTTTGATGCAATCCATCCTGCTAATGCGCCGAATAGAATCCATAGTACTATATCTAACATTTTGTCCTCCTTATTTATTGTACGTTGGGTACTCACTCATCATACGCAGCCGTTAACTGACGAGCTGTTAAAAATATTACAAATATCTATTTCTTTTTTACGAGTGTGTAATTATACCCCAATTTGCGCACATACGCCGGGTTCACCTCAAGTGCTTCGATCATACATATGATTGAAACCTGGATAAGCACAACCGCGTCAAGTAATGCAATCGCGTATCCATACGATAGCAGTACCGCTCCGATGAAGAGTGCTGATGAAAACGCCGCCAAAAAAAATTCGGAAATTAATCGAAC
>CAMPJF010000095.1 GCA_946886725.1 uncultured Candidatus Saccharibacteria bacterium
GCGTACTTGCGGGTCACAGTGTACTGCTTGCCATAAATAGGATGCGTTTCACGACTAGTAACAGCGATGGTAATAGTTTTATCTGCGACATCCGATGTCACAGTACCAGTCAATGTCTTGGCCATATTATTTACTCTCCTTTAGCGCAGCGATTTCAAGGGCTCGGATAGCACCATGAAGTCGAGCGATTTCTTTACGAGTAGAAGTCAGAACACGTGGGTTGGCTACTTCGCCAGCCGCATGACCGCGCTTCAATGCGATTTGATCAGCTTGCTTTGCAGCAAGATCAGTACGCAATTGCTCGATTGTCTTAACTTCTTCAGCAACTTTCGTTACCTTAGTCGTCTTTGTTGTAGTTGTTTTCTTGTCTGCCATTATGCTTGATCCCTTACGACGAATTTAGTCTTAACAGGAAGCTTGTGTGCCGCAAGACGCATAGCCTCGCGCGCAACCGCTTCGTCGACACCCTTCATTTCAAAGAGGACAGTGCCAGCTTTAACCTTGGCGACGAAGAACTCTGGGTTACCTTTACCGCTACCCATTTTCACGTCCTGTGGTTTACGAGTACGTGGAGTGTGCGGGAAGATACGGATCCAGATTTTACCACCACGCTTGATGTAGCGAGTCATAGCTTGACGAGCTGATTCGATCTGGCGTGAGGTTATATCGTTGTTTGCTTGTGACTGCAAGCCGTAGTCTCCGAAAGAAACGTATTGGCCGCGAGTCGCTCGTCCTGGGTTTTTACCCTTACGAACTTTTCGGTATTTAGTTTTCTTAGGCAATAACATTACTTATCAACCCTTTCACCTTTGTAAATCCAGACCTTTACACCAACGATACCAGCGCCAGGCAGTGATGCACGCGCACTGTGGAAGTCGATGTCAGCACGAAGGGTATGCAATGGAACTGATCCTTCGCTTACTTTTTCCTTGCGAGCCATTTCTGCATTGTTTAGACGACCAGCGACTTGGATACGGATACCCTTTGCACCTGCAGCCATTGTATTTTGTGCAGTCATCTTGGTTGCACGACGGAAATTAATACGTCGTTCAAGTTGACGAGCGATATTTTCAGCAACAAGCTTTGCAGATAGTTCTGGGCGCTTTACTTCTTCAATATTGATACGAACTGGAAGACTTGCGATCTTCTCGATGTTCGCCTTTAGCTCAGTAACGCCAACACCGCCACGTCCGATAACAACACCTGCTTTTGCAGTGTGAATCGTAATAGTGATGAGGTTTGCTGAACGTTCGATTTCGACACGGTCGATTGTAGGACGTGATGAGAACTTAGCCTCGATCATGTCGCGAATCTTGATGTCTTCTGCCAACCACTTAGCGAAGTCTCGCTTGCCGGCAAACCATCGTGAATCCCAGTTTTTGGTAAGCTGAAGACGGAAGCTAATTGGGTTTACTTTTTGGCCCATATTATTTAGTCTCCTCTACTTTTTCAGCGGCAGGTTTAGCTGCTACTTTCTTAGGTTTCTCAGCACCACTTAGTTCAACCAAGATATGGCTAGACTTCTTTTGGAAAGGAAGTGCGCGGCCACGGCTTGCTGGTTTGAATCGCTTTAGGCGAGGACCTGCAGTCACAGACAATGTTGTGATTTCAAGCGTCTTGCCGTCAAGATCGTGGTTGTTAGTTGCATTTGCTTTTGCGCTGTCGATTGCCTTTTTAACTGGCAATGCAGCACGTTTTGGAACGTGATCCAGGATAACAAGTGCGTCAGCGACAGTACGTCCGCGTACAAGTGCAGCAACAAGGCTGACCTTACGTGGAGACTGGTCGACACCCTTGGTATAAGAACGAACAGTATATTGTGTCATTACTTCTTATCCTTTCCACCATGCTTGCGGAATTTACGAGTTGGGCTAAACTCACCGAGTTTGTGACCAACCATATTTTCAGATACAAGCACAGGAACGTGGATGCGACCGTTGTGAACAGCGATCGTCTTGCCTACCATCTCTGGGGTGATCGTGCTAGCACGAGCCCAAGTTTTGATGATAGTTCGGTCATCGGCTGTCAAAGCTGCCACTTTTTTAGCAAGCTTGAAGTCGATGAATGGTCCTTTTTTGAGTGAACGACTCATAGTTACTTCCTCCTCTTAGCTTCGTGGCGACTTTTAACGATCATCTTGCTGACGTCTTTGCGTCGGCGTGTGCGGTAACCAAGTGTCAACTGACCCCATGGAGTCTGTGGTGGTTTACCTGGTCCGTGACGGCCACCGTCACCACCACCGTGTGGGTGATCTACGGCGTTCATTACAACACCACGTACGCTTGGGCGAATACCCTTGCGACGGTTACGACCAGCAGAACCGATCTTTACGTTTTGGTGTTGAACGTTACCGACAACACCTAGTGCAGCAGTTGCTTCCAAACGGAAGCGACGGACTTCACCTGATGGCAAGCGCACAAGTGCGTGATCGCCTTCTTTGGCCATTAGCTGGGCTTTTGTGCCAGCTGAACGAACCATCTGTGCGCCTTTACCGGCGTGGATTTCAATAGCGTAGATCTGTGAACCTACAGGGATTTTAGCAAGTGGCATACGGTTTGACGCTTCGATTGGAGCATCTTCGCCGCTGGCAATTGTCTTACCCTTTGTCATTGATGTGTCAGCCAGAACGTAGTGGTAAAGACCATTCTGATCTTTAATACGAGCAATACGCGCTGAACGGTTTGGATCGTATTCGATTTCCTCGATAGTTGCAACTGTACCAGGTGCAAGCTTGTGATTCATCAAACGGTGATGTCGTTTTACACCACCACCACGGTGACGGACAGTAATACGACCTGTGTTGTTACGACCAGCGTTCTGCTTTTTGCTCTTGATAAGCGATTTGAGCGGCTTACGAGTAGTAATTTCGCTGTAATCTTCGCTTGTCATACCACGACGGGCTGGAGTAGTTGGGTTGTAAGCTTTAATAGGCATTACTTTGTCTCCTCTGCACTTGTCGCGTTTTGCTGATCAAATACTTGGATGCTGTCACCAGCAGCAAGAGTAACGTAAGCCTTTTTAGAGTCTTTACGAGTTGTCTTGCCGGGTTGAGCACGCTTACCACGACTAAAGCGAATTGCTTTGCCACTTTGTACCAAAGTTTTGATGCGCTCGACTTTTACTTCAAATTGAGCTTCCACTGCTGCAACGATTTGTTGCTTGTTAGCTGTTAGTGGAACATTAAATACGTATACATTGTTTTGAGATTGCGCGTAGGCTTTCTCGGTTGCACGTGGGATAACGCTAATATTTGTCATATTATGCCTCTTCCTTTGCTAGCCATAGTTTGATCGTCCCAACTGATTTAGTCGAAAGAACGATTTTATCGGCGTTTAGGATGTGGTAGACACTAAGATAGGTACTACGAACCAAAAGGGCATTTTGTATATTGTTCGTTGCACGCAAGATCTCTGGAGTCTTCTCGTCAACAACGATCAAAACCTTGCGGTCTAGCTTGTTGTCAGCCAAGAATTTGACGACTTCACTTGTCTTACCGGTTGTTTTAATGTCTTTGACGACAATCTTGCCAGCCTCGTTAGCTAGTGTTAGCGCCTGGCGAAGTGCCACGTGCTTGCTTGTTGTCGAAAGACGTTTCTTATAGTTTTCATTGCCACGAGGACCGAAGACTACACCACCACCACGCCAGATTGGGTTACGAGATGAACCGAAACGTGCGCGGCCTGTGCCTTTTTGCTTCCAAGGCTTC
>CAMPJF010000096.1 GCA_946886725.1 uncultured Candidatus Saccharibacteria bacterium
GTCCTATGTCAGCATGGAACAATGTATTGTCATTTATTTTTTATCCAATAATTGCCAGTGCCCTTTTTCTATTCTTTAAAAATATCAAGATAGCTGGAAATAGGGCCAGGCAAGTAATTGAATTCGTAGGTAATAGAGCTTTTGGCATATATCTGATTCACTTTTGCTTCTTCTTCTCTTACTTGCATCTTTTACCAGAACGGCTACGAGGGGCTGACGATGCGGTTGAGGGTATCGTAAAGAGAGCGGTCATTACAATAATGGTCTTCCTAGCGAGCTTAGCAATGGCTACGCTGGTTGACATACTGGTTGTTAATCCAATCCAGAAGCGGTTGAAGTCGAGCCTTTTAAAGAGATGATATATTAAGTGTATAATGCGATTTGAGCGGGGTTCAAGGTATATCAAAACTAGATAATGTCTCCGACTTGATATAGAATAAGGAGCAGTTATGCCACGTAGAAAACTATCTGAATATCGATCGAAATTACTTGTTAATAAGTCGCTTGAGCGGCGTTATTTTGGATGGGATGTGGCGTCGACTGAATCAATCGCCAATATTGAAGGTTTTGATAGTTATGTAGTCAAGGTCGACCAAGCGATTAAAGGTCGTTTCAAAAAAGGTCTAGTGCTGCTGGACGTGAAAAAAAACGGTCTAAAAGCTGCGGTAAGCAAATTGGCAAAAAAATGTTATACCCATTTTATTATCGAGCCTCATCTTGTTCATGACGGTGATGACGAGAGATATCTTGCAATTAATCACGATCGTTCTGGCTATCAGTTGTCGTATAGCCCCCGGGGTGGTATCGAAATTGAGTCGCGCCCAGAATCAATAAAAACCGTTACATTAGATGCAGATGCGGATTGGTTGAAGTTGGCAAAGGAAACGGCAATTCCGGAAGGTAGTTTACGAGCGTTATGGAAACTATTTAAAGATAATCATTTTGCCTTTATTGAAATTAATCCATACGTTGCTCATTCGGATGGTGTGATTGACATTCTTGATTCTGCTATTGAAGTTGATGATGCTGGTATTTATTTTACTCAAGATTGGGGTGAAGAAGACTTGCGCAATCCTAAGATGTCGGATAGTACGTCCTATGAAGATGTGGTGCATGCGCTAGACGCAAAGTCTCCGGCGTCTTTTAATCTTAGTGTTCTTAATCCGGAGGGAGCAATCTTTCTGCTACTTTCTGGTGGTGGTGCGAGTGTCGTTGTTGCCGATGAAGTCTTTAACCGGGGATTTGGCGACAAGCTTGCAAATTACGGTGAGTATAGTGGAAATCCAACAGCACATGAGGCATATATTTACACCGCCGAGGTTCTAAAGCTTTTACTTGCGTCTAGTGCGACAAAGAAAGTGTTATTTATTGGCGGTGCAGTTGCTAATTTTACTGACATCGCATCGACATTTTCGGGCGTCATTAAGGCGCTCGCAGAATACTCCGAGCAACTACGCCAGCAAGAAGTGAAAGTGTTTGTTCGCCGCGGTGGTCCAAGGCAGGAAATTGGCCTGGCGAAAATGCAGTCAGCACTAGAAGAATATGGTCTATATGGTGGTGTGTACGACCCAAAGACAAGTATCACGGGAGCGCTGGACGTCGCGTTGAAGGAGGTTATGTAAATGATTCAGTTGAGTGAAATTCGAATGATGGATATTCGAGTGATCGTACTGGGATCGCATCCTGGAATCATTCAGTCAATGTTAGACTATGACTTCCTGGTAGGCAGACAGCAGCCAAGTGTTATAGCAATTATCGCAAGTGGGCGAAAACAAGAGCGATACTTCTGGGGTGAGACCGAAGTAATTCTCCCTGTCGCAGCAAATCTTGAACACCTTGATGTTGAATTTCGCAAAGCTTGCACAGCGGTTTTGAATGTGCAATCGGCTCGACGTGTCCTTTCTTCGACTAAGCAGGCTATTGATTTACTGCCAAATCTGAAACTGATAAATATTTTTGCCGAGCAAACACCAGAAGCTCACTCGCTCGAATTGTATGAATATGCGAAAGCGAAAGAAATTCTTATTGCTGGACCATCGTCGGTTGGTATTTTGCTGCCGGGATTTTCAAAGCTTGGAGCAATTGGCGGCACGCAACACAGACAGCTATCCGAGGCGGGTATCCTTGATGCAGGTGATACGGCGGTTATATCGACATCTGGAGGCATCGTAAATGAACTAATCCATACAGTTACCGGTACGGGCTTATGGGTTTCATTCGCGATGGCGGTAGGCGGTGATCGTTTTCCTATTACTACACCTGCTCAGGCAATGTTGCTGGCTGAAGCCGACAAGCAGACTGAACGTATTGTCTATTTCGGTGAACTAGGCGGAGTTGATGAATATGAGATTGCAGAGTTAATTGACGAGGGTAAGATTACCAAAGAAATTATCGCGTACGTTGCCGGCACAGTCGCCGAGTTATTTGAGAACCCGCCGCAGTTCGGTCACGCTAAGGCAATGGCGCAAAATCAGGATGAATCTGCATCCGCCAAGAAGGCTCGTTTAGCAAAAAGTGGAGTCCAAGTATGTGACACATTTGGCGATATTGCCATAAAATTAGAGAAACGACGTCAGCAGCAAGAACAAAAGCTTCCTACTATTAAGACTATTGGTGAGCGTGAGCAGAGTATGATAATCAGTCATATATCTGGGGATATAGACAAAGAAGTACAGCTGCTTGGTAAGCCTCTGCTGCAAACCGTCAGTGAGAATAGTGTTTCATCGCTTGTCCTTTCTATGTTACTCGGCAAACAAGTGCAATCTAAAAAAGCGGAGGAATTCATTGACTACGTGCTACGCATTTTGGTAGATCATGGGCCGTATGTATCCGGGGCGATGAATACTATAGTTACTGCAAGAGCAGGGCGAGATTTAGTATCTAGTCTTGCGGCCGGCTTGCTGACTGTAGGTCCTAGATTTGGTGGAGCAATCAATACAGCTGCTGAATGTTGGCTATATGGAGTGAACGAAGGGATAACTGGAAAGCAGTTTGTAGAAGGATTCTCGCGAAATGGCGGAATTATTCCAGGTATTGGTCACAAAAAGTATCGCCTTGACTTACCCGACCCGAGGGTAAGTGCTATTAAAGAGTTCGCAGGTAATAGCAACGGCGATCGTTATCTGAAATTCGCACTCAGCATTGAAGCGGTCACGACAACAAAAAAGGCTACTTTGATTTTGAATGTCGATGGCGTGATTGCGGCGATACTGCTTGATATTTTAGAATCTGATTTACGCTACACTCGCGAGCAGCTACAGGAGCTTGTGGATATTGAATTCTTTAATGCGTTGTTCGTATTAAGTCGTTCAGTTGGATTTACGGCGCACTATCTTGACCAAAAACGTCATGACGAAGGACTTTTTCGTTTACCTGACAAGGCGATGCGCTATTTAGCGAGTAAAGACTAGTAGACGAGTTACGAGTCTAATCCCTGGTATTGGTGTGCTGAGTGTTATTGCTAAATGGTAATGTTACTCGTTGTGTGTTGTTTTTATTCAAACGCTAAAAAAGGTATCGCAAAGGCGATACCTTTTTTGTAGAAGTAAAAACCTTATATTACTTCGTGAGACGCGCGTAGAGATCTAAGGCTGCGCGAATAGCTTGATTCATGTTGAAGTACTTGTATGACGCTAGGCGGCCGATGAAGTAGATCCCTTGATCTTCGAGCTTTTCAGCTTCTACACGATAC
>CAMPJF010000097.1 GCA_946886725.1 uncultured Candidatus Saccharibacteria bacterium
AACGTGCGTATGGAAGTCTGGATATTTGGCATAGACCACTACAATTTTTCGGCGTACTCGTGAGGTAATAAAAACGTCTAACATAAATTCTCTTACTTAAATCCTTCTCCCTATTGCTTGCTATTGTACACTTTTTTACATCGTTTTGGCAAGAGCCATTAGCGCCAATTCAAGACGATTTGGTTTATTTTCGCGATCGTATCCTCGTGCGATGGGACATCATTTACCTCGTAATAATGGTTCGTGCCCATGTAATTTTCTTTGACATCCAAAATATGCAATTCGTCAGCTAACATATGCAATTTGTCTACCGCAGGAATCGATGCGACCGGTGTTGCGACAACCAGACGTTGGATACGAATTGGCTTCAAGAAGTCGATTGCGACGTCCATAGAAGCATTGCTATCTACGCCGTCCGCGACCAAAATAACAATATGGTCACGTAGCATTGCGTGGTCAATAACGCCGCCCTCGCCCAATAATCTGTTAATCTTTTGGAAAGCTTCGCGCTTCTGCTCCTCTAGGTAGCCATGAAACTCACTAGTATACTCTTCGATTTCACCACTACTAAACGACCCGTTATACGTAAACCCTCCACTCTGCGACACACCGCCAAAGCTTAAGCTCTCGCCAGGTATTTGAATATCCTCAATCAATAATAGCGTCAAAAGGCAATGAAGCGCACCAGCGACTTGCTCTCCGACCTGCACGGCGCCGTCACTAAGCGCAACGACTACGCAGTTCTCGTATCGATATCGTTCGAAAAGTTGTTCGGCCAATATTTGCCCAGCTTGGGTACGACTTTCAAAATACATATCCTTATATTAGCAGTATACTTAGAACTATGCACTACTACGAGGTGGCTCCAAATCAAATCATACGCGCGACAAGCGCCACCTTTACGTACGCCTCCGAATCGGCCCTCACAATCGGAACATTGGTCGTCATCGAAGTCGGTAAGAAGGCCTTGATAGGCGTCATTGTCCGCCCAGTCACAAAGCCAAAATACGATACTAAGCTAATCAGCGCAGTCATCGAAGAGCGGCCGCTTCCCGAGCAGATGATACACCTCGCACAGTGGCTTAGTAGCTATTATTCGACGCATTTCGCAACCGTCCTGCAAACAATCCTGCCGCGCGGCCTACAAAAAGCACGACGCCAGCGTAAAGTACAGTCCCACGAAACATTTCGAGACCGAACAAATATTGTGTTCACTGATGAACAAAAAAACGCAATTAACACCGTTGAGTCTATGTCACCGGGAACAGCTATACTACACGGCGTTACTGGATCCGGCAAAACGCATGTCTATATCGAGCTTGCCAAAAGAGTGATAGAGCGCGACCAATCGGTTATTTTACTCGTTCCGGAAATCGCCTTAACCTCACAAGTCGTAGATGAATTCTCGCACCATTTCAGCGACACCATCCTCACCCACTCTCGCCAAACTGAGGCCGAGCGCCACATGGCCTGGCGCGATGCACTAAACAGTGATACTGCCCGTGTTGCGATAGGGCCACGCTCTGCACTGTTTCTTCCTTTGAAAAATGTTGGACTCATTCTAATCGACGAAGCGCACGAACCTAGCTTTAAGCAAGAACAGTCGCCACGTTATTCTGCACTTCGTGCTGCGAGTGTTTTGGCCTCACTCCATAGCGCAAAAGTGGTTCTAGGTAGCGCAACGCCAGCCATTGCGGACTATTATCTTGCCCAAAAGGCCGAACGTCCGATCATCACCATGTCAAAACGTGCCCGCGACAATGCAATTCCACCGACAATCAGTCTCGTGGATATGACTAAACGTGCAAATTTTAAACGACATCGTTTTCTATCCGATAAGTTGCTCGATCAGCTCACCGAGACATTTGCAAGTAACCACCAAGCGCTCGTCTTCCATAACCGCCGAGGCAGTGCGTCAACGACACTTTGCGAGAATTGCGGCTGGTCCGCAATGTGTTCACGCTGCTTCATTCCTCTCACGCTCCACGCCGACAAACATCACCTACGCTGTCACGTCTGTGGTGTTATCGATAAGGTGCCTACCAGTTGCCCAGATTGTGGCGCTGCAGATATCATCCATAAAGGCATCGGGACCAAGCTTATCGAATCAGAGCTGCGCAAATTATTTCCCGATAAAGTCATTGCTCGCTTCGACGGCGATAGTGAAAGCGGAGAATCAATTGAACAAAAATATAAAGAGCTGTATAACGGCGAAATCGATTTAATCATCGGGACGCAGGTCATAGCAAAAGGACTCGATTTACCAAAGCTCCGTTCAGTCGGAGTAATTCAAGCTGATAGTGGGCTAAGCCTACCCGATTACGGCTCAAGTGAGCGCGTATTCCAGCTCCTTGCGCAGGTTATTGGCCGCGTCGGCAGATCCCATCACCCAACGACAGTGATCGTTCAGAGTTATCAACCTTCACACCCTGCAGTCGTCGATGGATTAGCGCAAGATTACGCTCACTTTTACGACGCGGCGATTGCAGAACGGGAACGCTCCCACTTCCCACCATATACGTACTTGCTCAAGCTGACCTGTGTCTACAAGACAGAAGCTGCCGCCATTAAAAATGCACAAAAACTGGCAAATGAGTTACGGTCAAAAGCCATCGAGGGGGTCCAAATCCTTGGGCCAACCCCGGCTTTTTACGAACGACAGCGCGACACCTACCGCTGGCAGTTGGTCCTGAAATCACCAAAACGTGCCGCGTTGACCGCAATTCTAGCGCACCTCCCCCCGACTCATTGGCAATATGAATTAGATCCAATTAGTCTACTTTAATAAAACCTCCGTCACCTCTGTCTTTTAACTCGATCTTTCGGTATAATAAAGTGTAATGAAAAAAGAAGATATTATCGTCCTTCCGAACGCACACCTAAGGACTAAATCCACAAGAATCCATGTCATAACTGACGAAGTCATTAAATTAATCGATGATATGACCGCCGCCTCAATCGACTGGGAAGATTCTCGCCCCCACGAAATCAGCGCCGCTCTCGCCGCTGTTCAGGTAGATCGTCTTGAACGTGTCGTCATTGTACGCAGTGATTTTGACGATAAAAGTGCGCGCGAGTTCACCGCACTTATCAACCCCGAGATCGTCAAGTACGAGGGCGAGGTTATCAATGACTACGAAGGATGCCTTAGTGTCAGCGGCGTTTACGGCAAAGTCCCCCGCCATTCTAAAATTCGTGTCAAAGCCCTAGATCTCGAGGGTAACGAAGTGCGGTTCAAAGCAGATGGCTTTTTAGCTCGTGTCATTCAGCACGAGGTTGATCATACTAATGGCATCGTATTCATCGATCATATCCGCGAACAAACTGACGCATTTTACACCCTCGACGAGAAAGGCGAGCTGCAACCACTCAACTATGATGAACACATCCGCGAAAATAGTATTCTTTGGGACTGAGAACTTTAGCCTCACGACACTTACGGGACTTATTGAGGCGGGCTATACGATCGCTGCCGTCATCACAAAACCTGACAGCAGAAAAGGACGCGGACAGCAGCTGGTCGCCCCGCAAGTAAAGGTGCTTGCATCGAGATTTAACATTCCCGTCTGGCAGCCAACCAAGCTCGCTGACATCGCCGATGACATCCGCTCTCTTGGCCCCACTACGGGAGTCCTTGTTAGTTACGGGAGAATCA
>CAMPJF010000098.1 GCA_946886725.1 uncultured Candidatus Saccharibacteria bacterium
AAGTAGACGTGACTAGTAAACAATGTCATGAGACTTTCGTAATATTTACGATGTGTCGTCGCTAACCCTCAATTATTAATCATGTCAAGTATATGTCTGAAGCATTGAGTAATTATTTTCGATGTTTGCTGGGTCATAAAAATAGCCCGCTGTCGGGCTATTTTTTCGTTGAACGGCTTGCTTTTTTGGCAGGTACTTTCGCTTTTGTAGTGGTCTTTCGCGCAAAGCGGCCTTTGGCTGGGGTGGCGCTTGCTAATAACTCTTTCGCCTGTTCGTGTGTGATGGATGTGGGTTCGGTGTCTTTTGGAATCTTGGCATTCTTTTTGCCATCAGTAATATATGGACCATAGCGACCTTTTAATACCTTGATGCCATCGCCAAAGTCGGCAATGTTTTTTTCTGCCTCGGCTTTTAACTTCTCTTTGTAGAGTTCAAGTGCTTCTTGCAGTGTAATTGTATGTGGATCGAGTGGCTTGATGCTGACGAACAGTTTGCCAATTTGAACGTAGGGGCCAAATCGACCAACATTTGCTTTAATGTCGTCGCCATCCGTAGTTGTTCCAAGGATGCGAGGCAATTTAAATGCATGCAAGGCTTCCTCGAGTGTCACTGTCTCAATTTTTTTGCCAGCTGGCAGTGGCGCAAACTGCGGTTTGTCATTTTCATCATCTGCGCTACCAAGTTGCAACATTGGGCCGTACCGACCGAAACGAGCAAGGACGGGTTTGTTCGTTTTTGGATCGATACCAATTTCCCTTGCTTGTGCGACAGTAGAGCGGTCGATGCCACCCGATTCGACGATCAACTGATGGAATGGCTTGTAGAACTCCTCGAGCATTTTATTGCGCTCGAGCTTGCCGTTGGCAATTTCGTCGAATTCCTCTTCTACTTTGGCGGTAAAGCCATAGTCGACAACCTGGTCGAAGTGATTGGTCAGGAAGTCACTAACCACCTGGCCAGCGGCAGTCGGTACTAGTTTGCCGCGGTCGGCGCCAGTCTTTTCTTGAACGACTTCGCGGTTGATTGCTCCATTTTCGAGCTTATATATAATAACGTCTCGCGGTGTGCCTTCACCCTCGCCCTTTTCGGCGTAACCGCGCACCTGGACGGTATTAATGATCGTTGCATATGTTGATGGGCGGCCAATGCCAAGTTCTTCGAGTTTTTTGACTAGTGCGCCTTCAGTGAAGCGCGCTGGTGGTCGGGCGAAGACCTGTTTAGCTTGAGCATTCTGCATAGCTAATGTGTCGCCATTGGCGACGGCCGGTAAGATATCGGCGTCTTTTTTACTGCCGCCATACACGCGCAGGAAACCATCAAAGATAATGACTTCACCCTTCGCTTCGAATACTTCGTTACCAGTCGAGACGTTGATCGTCACGACGGTCTTTTCGAGTTTTGCTGGTGCCATTTGGCTGGCAAGCGTGCGGTTGCGGATTAAGGTGTATAATTTCTGGTCGTATTCGTTGCTACTGCCGCGTTCTGCTGACATGTCAGTCGGACGAATCGCTTCGTGGGCTTCCTGGGCGCTGGCGGATTTGGTCTTGAATTTGCGGACCTGGCTATATTCTTCGCCGAAGGCACTCTTGATGTAGCTTGCGGCTGCGGCAATCGCCTCACCACCCAGATTAACCGAGTCGGTTCGCATGTAGGTAATCTTACCTTCTTGGTAGAGTTTTTGTGCGCTGGCCATAGTCGCCTTTGATCCAAAGCCTAGGCGGCTGTTGGCATCCTGCTGCAATGTGCTGGTTGTAAACGGTGCGGCTGGGTTGCGGGTGCTGGGGCTAGTGGTGATTTTTGACACTGTAAAGTCGGCACTCAGTAGCGATTCAAGGAACTGCTGCGCTTCTTCTTCGGTGTCAAAGCGCTTAGGTAGTTCAGCTTTCATTAACTGGCCGTCGTGCATGAATTCGGCGGTGACCTTAAAGGTAAACGATCCGTTAAAGGTGTCGATTTCGCGTTCACGCTCGACCAACAGGCGTACGGCTGGCGATTGTACGCGACCTGCTGATTTGCCGCCGGGAACTTTTTGCCAGACGACTGGTGACAGTTCAAAGCCTACGAGACGGTCAAGGATTTGACGGGCCTGCTGCGCCTGAACTAAGCTCATGTCGACGGTGCGAGGATGTTTGACGGCTTCTTCGATAGCCTTCTTTGTGATTTCATGAAATACGATACGTTTTGTTGTTTTTGGATCGAGTTTTAGGACTTCGCAAAGATGCCAGGCTATCGCCTCCCCTTCGCGGTCTTCATCGGTTGCAAGCCAAATTGTTTCGGCTACTTTGACGGCTTTTCGCAGCTCGGCAACGGTTTTCTTTTTCTCAGAATCAATTTCGTATGTCGTTTCAAAACCCTTATCCACTTGGATAGGTTCGGTGCCTCCCTTTACTTTTTTGGCGATACTACGGATATGTCCAACAGATGAAAGGACGTGAAAATCCTTCCCGAGGTATTTCTCGATGGTTTTTGCTTTTGCTGGGGACTCGACGATAACTAGATTCTTGCTCATAAATTCCTTGTGCTTATTTAATCAGCTAAACACAATGATTAGTTATACGCAACTCGGCGGAATTTGTAAACAATGTTCACTAACGGGCGGCGCGATCGGCGTATTCGAGGGTTGCCGGGACGCTGAGCGCTGATCCAGCGGCGAACCCGATGCGACCAAGTAACTCTGCACCTTGATGCAGGTTCTTTTCAGGGTATTCTCTGTGAAGTGCGTTGCTGTATAAATAACCTGCCAGCGCCATCGTGTCGGCTGCCATTGCATATTTTCCGAATTGATTCGGGCGGAAACCTTCATGGGGATGTCGTAGTGCGGTGATTGTCGTGAGGCCAACGTTCAATGCTTGTTTGCCAGCGATGACTGAAAGCGGCGTATGCGGTACGGCATTTTTGTGCCATGCGGCGCCAATGATCGCTATCATTCCTATTTTATCGGCGGCGGTATCGATAAGCGCGCCCGTGTCAGAAGTTTGATCAAGTAATCTCGCAAGGTAGCCGTCAAGCAGATCGCCGGTTCGTCCTAGGATGATCTCATTGACGCCGGCAACCGTGTCGATTTTGCGGCTGCCGTCAATAACAAGCGCAAGGCTGCCGATCGATACGGCATTAGCAACAGTAAATAGGTCGCGAGCATCCAAGACTTTTTCATGGAACTCTGATAGCTCTGTGCGCTGCTCACTGTTGAATAACATATAGATAGTATGCCACGAGGCAAATTGTACCCCAAGCATAAAGATGATCATCACCGTATCTCATTATTAGCGCAGCCGCAAACTTCAATCGCGTTGAAATTTCTGGTTGCGAGAGACAGAGGAAATGAACATACCCCTCTCGCATACTACTGTAATCAAAAAAGTAGATTATGCCGCAGTAGCTACGGGTTGTGTGTTTGCCTGCACGGCTGATAGGGTTGTATCGGCATGTACGAGGCGCGACACCTGCTCTTCGGTGGGGGTTATACGTTGATCGATCCACGCCAAAAGGTCTCGTTCGTTTTTGACGCCGAGATGATTTGCAACTTCTCGGGCGCCAAAGCGGTACATGAGCATTTTGAGGTGTTTGGTATCTAGAGGAGTAGCCATGATGATTCCTTTGTCTCTTGTGTCACCCATGATAGTGGTGACGGTGAAAGG
>CAMPJF010000099.1 GCA_946886725.1 uncultured Candidatus Saccharibacteria bacterium
AGCATATATAATATAAAAAAGCAACCTGTACGATATTTCATAGACGGCCAGCTATTCGCATCGTACGATAGATATGCTTCAGCGGGTTTTCATTAAAAAATCACTAAAGCATGCTATTTAAATCATAGGTCACTACAGAACGGAACCGCAATGGAAGGCCTGGTATTGCTGGGGGTCATGTTAGTATTTGCCGCGACGGCGTGGATGCTGTATGCGCTATACGCCACCCAAAAAATCAAAGAAAGCGTGCGCGAACGAACAACCATCAGTAAGGTTGCGACGTTAGTTCGCCTGCGAAACGCATCGATTGTCATTGCACTATACAGCCTGTCTTTCATCTGTTTCCTGACGGTAGGTCAGTCACTGCTAGATGAAACATCGATACAATACCAAGTGCGTAGCAATGTCATCGAACTGTTGACGGGTACTTGCGCTGCGACCATAGGGTTTGCAATGACAGCGCAGATCGCACGCGACATGACAGTGTCGCATCTGAAATACAAAGTACGCCGGCGCGCCTGGACGCGAACATTCTGGCAAAACACGCACAACGCCAGCCTCACTGATGTAGTGGCTCATAAATGATCATTACGATGAAATAGCATCCCCGTTTTCTTTTATGGAGAGCGGGGGTATTTCATTTATGAAAACATGGCGGCTATGCTTGCAATACCGTGACAATTGTCGCAGAATTTAGTCATGGAAAACACACCTCGATCTGAAACGACGCGATACACGGATATACTTGCCAAACTTGAGAATCATAAAGATTTTCTGCGACAGATAGCGAACGTAGAGGAATCAATTGCAGAGATTGATATCGATGAAGCACTCCCGAGTGAACCGCTCGAAATTCTCGACTCGTTGCTTGATATTGACGGAACAGAAGTGCCAGCAATCTTTAGTGGCATCGCATACAAGATCGATGATGAAGATGAACTTATTGATGAACCAATCGTACTAGACAAACCACTTGTCTTTGGTGGTGCAAATTACTATTTCGTTGACGAAAAACCCAGAATATTCTTTGACCTACGTGATGAATCAAGCGAACCGCATATTTGCTACGCCACGCCCTTCGAAGCCATGCTGCGTCTGCAATGCGAACAGCCCGATCTAAACGAGTTATTCGCGCGACATATCTCAACATCCCGAGGCATGATTTCAAATCCGGAATTTCTTGCTGCGGACAGAGAAGAGCAGGACGATCTTCTGAAGTCGATGGCCGTATCGTGCTTCGAAGAGCTAGCGCCGATTATTGACATGGCGAACAGCTCGGTTGAATGTACGGAATTTTACGAACACTTTGACGATCCAAATGAAAAAGGATTTATACTGGAGAAGATCGATCAAACAGACGTACCATTCGAAGATCGTACCGCAGTCACAGGTATCGTCATGGGAGTCATCTATCCAGAGGCTATGCAACGAGAGTCAGCGTTCGAAAGCCAAGACGATTTTACTTATGGCGGTGTGCCATGCCTGACAGTCCGTAATGACGAGGCTGGTGTCACGACATTTATTCCAATCGATCGCATCGAAAGCATCGAAACAAACGACTAGCGCGTCCGTGCGGCTTCATTGTATTATATACATAGATATGTTATAATATAATTATGAAACAGTCCGTCGCCGAATTGCATGCCACGTATCCATACAACCCTGATGAAAACAGTTGGCGGGGTGCCATTAGCTTTGAATCGGCTGCGGCGATGGCGGGTGACCTGCACTTACAGGAGGATCCCGTCACTTACCTCGACGATTTAAAAGTACAGGACAGCGAGAAGGCGAGCGCTATACGCGACTCACTCCTCTACCTGCCGCCAAAAGTACTGATCGATGAAATCGGCGTAGATGTTGCAGCATGGACCTCTGTTAGTACGGTCGTTATGGGGATGAACGAAAAGTTAAACGACGAGCTGGAAAGGACGGCGGGCTATAATCTTGACGACCTTGAAGCGGCGCGCAGCTGGGAATGGCGACAATATTTTCGATCACTTGGCCGGCCCATTCTTGCACATTACAACCTAATGCAGCGTATGCGCGGTGACTTACTCGATAATATCGATTTGCCAGAAATACTACACAATAGCGTCAAGGATGGTGTCGAACTAAGCAATGCACGCATCAACGACTACGCACTTATCCCCCTGGAGACCGAATCATACAGTACCTATTACAGCGGCGGCCGAGTAAAAGACTGGAGTGGCGACGCGACCGAAACGACAGCATATCACCTATGGCTAGATGCTCCGTCAGGCTTTGCACTGACCTACAAGGGCTTGCCGAATGCGATGGGCGGGATTGCCATGTACGGAACTAGCGAATTAATGATGCACCAATTACAGGGAGTTCAAGGCAAGAAAGTTGACCCATCAAAGTCGCCCTACGACCACAGTCGTTATACAGGCGTCGTAAAAGCGAGGGGACTCGCGCCATTCGATTGGCAAAAGATTATGACCAGCGTCACCGAGCAATTAGCTGACACACTCAACCTTGACTATGCCGGCTTACAATCAGGCAAAAATAATGTATGGACCGAAAAACGCATGCCGAACGACACCGAGCCACACCTGCCGATTGAGACAGCTGAAAAGATTTATGACGGCGCAGCAATGCGCTTAGGGTATACTCGACGCGACGATGATGTTCGCGGAAATTGGCATAAAGCAACCGATCGGTAACTGTTCAAATTTTAACTTACTACCGAAGGCGATTCGCGACCGAGTAGCGCATCATCATGATGGTTGCTATGATAGTAATATATGAATCCAAAACTTATCGTCGAACAAAAAATCACCGCATTCACTAATAAATATGCAGTATATTCTACCGATGCATCAGGCGAAAAATCCGCCCTCGTCGCATTTGCGCAGCAAAAACGTCTGGCTTTTAAAGAGAAGGTGACGTTTTTTGCCGATGAAGCAAAGACGCAGCCGATCTTTACGCTGCGCGCCGAAAAAGTCATGGACGTCCATGGCCGCTATCTGATCGAAGACACTGCCGGCAACTACATCGGCAGCTTTAAGAAGGAATTTAAGAAATCGCTATTAAAAAGTACATGGAGCGTCCTAGATCAGTCGGGTCAGCCAACCCTACAAATTGCAGAGAATAGCCTCTCGCTAGCGCTATTCCGACGATTTGGCGGTTTTATTCCGATAGTCGGCGGCGTAGTGGATGTCATTGTTTTATTTCTGCGTTATCACTTCGCCATTACAAATCCGACGACAGGCCAAGAGCTCGGGCAATATAAAAAGACGACGCTATTCCGCGACCATTACGCATTATCGATGAACGAAGGCGCATATAACCAGTACGATTGGCGAGTCCTAGCAGCGATGGCAGTTGCACTAGATGCATTACAAAGCCGCTAAATTTCTCATACGTCACAATAAAACATACCCCATCCGGGGTATTTTCTTTTGTTTAAACATAATCACTATACAATTTTATTGACATTTTAGCTATATTAATGTAAGATACGGGCAAATGTGCGAGGGATCTGACGGAATGTCAGGTCTATTTAATTTGAA
>CAMPJF010000100.1 GCA_946886725.1 uncultured Candidatus Saccharibacteria bacterium
ATATTATAGAATTCTAGCACTTGAGTGTCAAGAGTGCTAATTATGCTTTTTTAGCATATGCGGTACAATAAGGTCATGACAAATGATGTACCCGGTTTTACGGACGAGCTGCCAGTTTTTGATTATCGTGAATCTATTTTATCTGCAGTTGATAATAATCAGGTAACCATTGTGACCGCGGAGACTGGGGCGGGGAAAAGCACGCAGATACCGCAGTATCTTGTCGAACATGGCTATCAAAAGGTGATTGTGACGCAGCCGCGCATTTTGGCGGCGCGTAACTTATCGCATCGTGTCCGCGAGGAATGGGCGATGCGCACGGGTAAAGACAGTGACGCTCTTATTGGCTATCGAACGGCTCATGAGCGTGATGATGGACCTGATACGGCGATCTTATATTGTACCGATGGCTTGCAGCTGGTTCGCGAAATTACCGGAAGTGGAACAAGTGAAAAGCAGATACTCGTGCTCGACGAAGTACATGAGTGGAATGAAAATATGGAAGTGCTTGTCGCATGGGCGAATAAGCGCTGTCAAGAAGAGCCTCGTTTTAAAGTAGTTATTATGAGTGCGACAATCGAAGTCGACACGCTCGCAGCGTATTTTAGGGGCGCGGCAACGATCGCGGTACCGGGACGTAGTTACGATGTGACAAAGCGTCACGGCAAAGATGTTGTGGCCGAGATCGTTGAAAAGATCGACGTGGGCGCTAATATGCTGGTTTTCTTGCCAGGTAAGGCCGAAATAGAGAGTGTCGCATCAATGCTGAAGACGAAGGCGGCCGCTGCTGCCGTTCCGATTATTCCACTGCATAGTCAGCTCGAAGTGGCAGCGCAGCAGCAGGCGTTTGCAAGCTATCCTAATGGTAAGATCATTTTGTCGACGAATATTGCCCAGACGAGCATTACGATTGACGATATCGATGTTGTTATCGATTCGGGGTTGGCGCGTCGAAGCGAGGTGCAGAATGGAGTTGAAGGATTATTTATTTCACAGATATCACAAGCGGACTGTTTGCAGCGCGCAGGGCGGGCGGGACGTACAAAAGCCGGTGAGTACATTCTAGCGCCACTGGACGACATGCCATGCCTTTCGTTTGATGAGCGTCCGGAATATGCGACACCAGAGATACTGCGTAAGCATATCGATCGATTGACGCTACGGTTAGCAAATGTCGGTATTGACATCGAAGAGCTGGAATTTTACCATGACCCAAGTAATCGGGCAATTAAAGCCGCAAAACAAACCCTTCGAAGTTTGGGTGCAATGACGCCGTCCGGAGAGGTAACGACCGTTGGTCGACAGATGGAGCGATTTCCGGTTGAATCTAGCTATGCGCGCATGCTAGTTGAAGTGTCGCAGTATGACGCATCACTTCAGGTTAAGCTAGCGGCGATTATTGGTATCCAAGAAATTGGCGGTATCATCAAAGGTGGGACAAGACATACTGGCTGGCGCAAATATACGAAACAAACTCGCTCGGATCTGATCGCACAGTACGATGTATATCTCGCGTTTCCGCAAATTGACCCTGAGACATACGACGACGTGGGGGTGATTAGTAAAAATATACTCAAGGCTGAAGAGGTTATCGCCCGGCTCCATCGCGATTTGGGCTTGGACGGCAGTCCACTTGAAGCGGTAAGTTCCGATGAAGTCGAGCGCTTGCTGCAATGTATTATCGCTGGTCAGATTGATCAGCTATGGATGGTAGAAGGTGATGGTTCGGCGATTCATCTGACGACAAAGAAAAAACGTGAACTATCCAGTAGCACTGTCGTACGAAACCCTAAACTGATTGCTGGAACGCCGTTTGATTTGCAAATTCAAACATATGCTGGAGATTTAGAGACACTGCATCTCGTGCAGGGAATTACTGAAGTGAATCCCAAATGGCTGCAGGCGCTAGCGCCACAGTTGTTTAGCGTACGTCAAGGTAAGACGTATTTCGATAGTCGCAGGGGCGGATTGGCAACGCGCCAATTAGTCCGCTTTAATGGTCGCACAATTGAAGGTGGGGGTGAGCCGGTCATGCAGCGGACCGCTCGAGACAAACGCATGTTTAGCGAGATGTACGGCATATGGATATTTGAGCAATTAGAGAAAGAGCGCCGTCAATTACAGCGTGGATACAGCAAGAAAATTCCTATGGTGCCAGTGCGCCAGATCCAGCAGAAAGTGCGCGCAATAGTTGGCGGCGCAATGTCGCTCGATGAACTGAATGATCAGCAACGCGATATGCTTGCCAGATTAGCAAAAATGCAAACGTATCTTGGCGATGTATTTATAGCCAAGTTGGCGACGCATCGACGTAACGATGATCGCCGTGTCGAGCAAAATCATCATCGTTCGTGGAAGCCGCAGCATAAGCGAAAGTATGATCGAAGACGTGGTAGATGATATTATTTTGTCACCATCGGTCTTTGGCGTATAATTAGCATAAGTGAAATCAATACCAGTAGGATATACACGCAATCGGCAGGTGGGCTTTACGATAGTTGAGCTATTGATTGTTATCGTCGTTATTGGAGTATTGGCGGCAATTACGATCGTAGCGTTTAATGGCGTGTCGGATCGGGCTAATAATACCCGCACCGAAGACGCGGTCTCGAAGTTTCGCCGGGCATTAATTATGTATGCAACGGAGAATGGGCAATATCCACTTGGTGGCGGGACGAGTGCATGCTTGGGAGAGGCGTCTCATTACACAAGTGGGTGCTGGAACGGTTCCGTCTCGACCACCTTCAATGATGCGATACGGCCATATATGGGTGGTACTTTACCGAATCCATATAACGGCTGCCTGATGATGTATGGCAGTTGTCGCAATGGTGCGGCATACAGTTCGCAGAATATTAATTTGGACGGCGCCGCGCATACGTGGTCGATTAGTTACCTGCAAAAAGGCGCGGTATCCTGCCAGGCAGGCGGTCAGGCCGGTGGGTCATGGTCGAATGCGCTCTCGACCCCAAACAACCCTAGCCGTATCGAGCTGCACAGTGGCACAACCTTGTGCCGTCTGATTCTGCCAAACCCAGCAACGCTTTAGTAAAAATATTTTTTGGAGTAATGATACATGATTGAAGTGAAGAATATATCAAAAACATACGGTAAGCGGCATACGTCCTTTACGGCACTCGACAATGTTAGTTTTACTATTCCGAATGGAGCAAGTGTGGCTATCGTTGGCAAGTCGGGTAGCGGAAAAAGCACATTGATGCATGCAATGAGCGGCCTTGATCGTCCCCAACAAGGCAAGATTCTGGTAGACGAAGTGGATATCCTGACCTTGAATCGTAAGTCGATTGACCGTTTCCGTTCTGAAAAGATTGGCTTTATATTTCAAGCATTCTTTGTCCAGGCGAACGACACTTGCTATCAAAATGTCGCGCTACCATTAGAGATAGCGAAAGTGCCTCGGCGCGAGCGCAGGGCTATGATCGAACAAGCGCTTGAGCAAGTTGAGATTAGTGATAAGAGTAACAGTAAAGCGCGAAATTT
>CAMPJF010000101.1 GCA_946886725.1 uncultured Candidatus Saccharibacteria bacterium
TTATTGTTATTTCCCTCAACCTGATGAGAGGAGGTTGCCGCACCCCACAAGAAATGCTTTGGAAATTTTAGATTCGTGTTTGATTCTTTCACTCAGCTTATTATACCTTACTATCGATGCGCTAGGATGATCTGCAAGACATAGCTAAGCGCCCACAGAACGGCGAAGATTATCACATACCACGACAACCCTTTACGCAGCCGTTTGCCAGGCTCAGCGATACTATCTTGACTTCGATCCCCCACTCTTTCGTCGGCATAATAGTCGGTTTGGGTAATTGTTTTTTGCCCCACCTTAGTAATAATGTCTGCTATTCGCTGCCACACCTTACGTTCGGTAAAGTTAAACTCTTTACCGTAGACAAAAAGCTGATTATCAATCACCTCCACGTCAAACTGTGCGACTTGATCGATAAGCAGCGCCATTAGATCAGGCGTGAAAATATATAATGCATCCCGTTCATATTCTTTTGGTGCGTACAACGTAAAGTGATCGTTGAAGTCACCCTCGAGCGCGAGCGTTTGGTCTTTGTTTATTGTCACTGGCAAATTAGATATGTTCAGACCGAATATTTTTGTATTATTACTTTTAGCGTCAAGTAGCATGTGGGCGACATGACGCTCTAAGTTGATGCATATATAGCCGTATTTGTACGTTGTGCTGGATTTGCCATGCTGTACCGTATATCGATAATTGCCTATTTCAAATCCTTCAGCACGGAACCGATCATACAATTGTCGCTGGCTACCACTAGAAAAAATAATACCTGGATATGCCGGCTTGGCAGTCTCTGAAATGTACGTCAGATTGTTATCGCTAGCAAAATGCCCTAAACGTATCCTTCGCTCCGTTGCCTTATCGGATAGTACAACCCCAATCCACCAAATAAACAATCCCACAGCCGCAGCAACACTAAAATTAGCTAAAAAAGTGATAAGCCAATCCGCGGCGGACGCCTCGAGCGCCCAGGCGCGCAGCACGCCAAAAAAAATGGCCAGAAAAATAACCACAACTAGCCACGCACGTTTTGACATGACGCCAGGCTTAGTATTCTGTGTATCATGGATTTGCTGTTTCGTCACTGGAGTATCAAATGCCTGAAAATTTATCACATCCTTCATAGAATCAATCCTTCTTTGTTATGGAAATATTTGGATACCTTTGTCATTCAATTTGCCAATCGCTACACTTGGATATCTTCGCCGAAATGCTTTTGTAGCCGCATTGTAATACTGCCTTCATGTCGTCCGAGTTTTTGGCTAAGGTCTTTTAAAGAGACCCCATTTTGAAAGTCTTGTTTCAGTTGCGCATCATCGGCATCTTGCCATGGGCGATACGCATTTGGATACGTTTCGCGCATTTTAGCAATTTTATCCGACCAGCCCGAGGCGGCCTTTTCTTTCTTTGGAGGTGCCATTTTTCGCTTCTCGGCCTGCTCTGCCAAATGAGCAAACTTTTCACTATCCCTAGCCGCTCTGCTTCGCAATGATCCATCGATAGTCTGTGCATCTTCGCTAACCTGTAGCGCCATCCTGTTTATGCCATGTAAGTAAAGATTGTTCAAATTTTTTACTCGGCTAAGTGCGACATATCCCATACCTTCGACGAACGCCTTACGCAGGTCAATACGCGCCGCATCCAACGTCATACCCTGCGATTTATGCACTGTGATCGCCCAAGCTAAGCGCAGTGGAATTTGCGATATGCTCGCTCGCTTTTTATCACCATCCCGCAGCTCCCACGTTTCTGGCTGCATCGTTACCGTTCGCCCACTGCGGAACTCGACAATCGGATACTCGGTAGCGGGATCAAAGTCAGATACAGTACCGATGCTACCGTTTGCATAGCGACGATCTGTTGCATTTTTTACCGCCATGACTAACGCGCCCTTTTTCAGCTTTAAGGTTGCCGGAGCAAGTACAGAACGTTGTAAATTTTCTACATAATTTTCAGCGCCCGTCGTTGACTGTGTATAAAATAGTTCGTCACCACCTAGCTCAGCTAGCTTCACCTCATTCAGCTTATCGACATCAATATTTACCGTATGTAATTCAGTCAACACCATATCTTCTGGCGGTACTTCTTCAACTCGAGCTAGTAACTGCTCGGCATGATGACGTCGGATCTCACCCGCGCGCAGTGCGTTCAAGATATCTAGCAGCTCTTGGTCATCCTGACGATGCTGCTCTTGCAGATAACAGACCGTTGGGTCCAACTCCCGCCATACATTACTGTGCACCACAAAGCCCCCCGCCCTACTGTCGCCACGGTTGATCGGTGGCAGCTGGAAAAAGTCACCACTCATAATCACCTGAATACCACCAAACGGCTCATCTTTGCGACGGACCAAACGACACGCTTCATCCACCATATCAAGTCGATAGTCGTGCAACATCGAAATCTCATCAATAATCAGGACGTCCGTCTTTTCGATAATCTCGCGACGGCCTTTAGCGACATGATCAGCAAAGCCTTGCGGGAGGTAATCGGACACGCCAATGCCAGACCAGCTATGAATCGTCGTACCGCCTAGATGTGTCGCCGCCAGACCGGTCGTTGCCGTCACCGACACATGCTTACCGTCCGCTTTCGCTAACTTGATAAATTGATTCAATACAAAAGTTTTACCCGCACCTGCTGGCCCAGTAAGTAGGACGCTTTCTCCCGAAAGCATAATTTCTAACGCTAACCCCTGATTCATTACTTACTATTATACCTTATAAAAAGAAAAGAGCCCGCCCCAGAGGAGCATTTACTCCGAAAAATCGGGGCGGGCTCTACTTTAGGACGGGATACCCTAGCGCTCGAGAATAACTTCTCTCACGCAGCGACCGTTACGGCTTACTACCAAAATCTTACGACCCTTTTCTTGTTGACGATACAAAATATCCATGGCACTCACTGCACGACGCAGGATCTCAGTGTAGTCCTGATCGTCTACTGTTTTAATCCGCCTTAGTTGATTTGCCGTTCTCTCATTGATATTAACGTTCAATGTCGCAGATTCATCATCCTGCAACCCCTCACGAGACATATCGCCACCAACCATTCATAAACCGATGTCAAATAGAGTATTTGACATAAACACGGGTAACGATTATTTAACTATATCTCAGTACTATAAGCAATCATAACCAAATTACCGGCCAACTTGACCGGTAATTTTATTCGTCAACCTCTCGGCGGCTCACCATCCGGTTCGCCAAGAAGCTTTTTGCTTTTAATTTCAAAGCGCTTTCCGGTGATTTCGCTGGTAATATAATCTTCGTTAATTAAGTTTACGAACGTATCAAGATCGTTGCCATCCATAATGATAATCGCGCCAGCATCGTCTGACATCAGTTCTAGCTGCATTGCATCAGCGTATTCGAGCGCCTGCTCCTGAGTAACCTCACCGATTTCCATTTTTTGTAGTTTATTGACGATTTTCTTGCGTTCGCGAACAAGACTCTGCAAATCAAGGCCGTCAGGAAAACTT
>CAMPJF010000102.1 GCA_946886725.1 uncultured Candidatus Saccharibacteria bacterium
GCCTGGGCCTGCATAGCTCTCTCTCGTAGTAATGGCTCTAGCGAATCGGGGTGCATCACCTCTTGATCAGGCGTACTCTCGAAGGTCAATTCGACCGTTACGGCATCGGGAAATTCTAGTGTATTTGCAGGATGTTCTGGCGACTCATTATGAACTGCGCGTGCCGCATCAGACGAGAACGATGGATGATCGCCATACGAAACCGGGCGCGTAATCGCCTCAATCTTAATATCTGGCAGTGAATCAGGATGTAGTATACCTTCGCGACGATATGGCTGATTTGCCGTCGCCTTGAACTCTGTCATCGCACCAACAAGTCCACTCAGTGCAGCCGACACCTTCGCAACTCGTTCGTTCAAAATCTGCACTTCATTCTGATAACTTCTTAGCATATCCATATGCGTTACCTTGCTAGCGGAAACGCCGGCGAGCACCCCGTTTAGACGCTTTAAGTCCGCATTGGCATTAATGCGCGCGTTCAATGCGCGGTCGTACAATGCCGCATCGGAATAGCTCTTCTCTTGTTCAAGACTGCCAATTTTTACTCGATTTGCTGCCGTATTTTTTTGCTTCTGTAGATCCTGAATCTGCCATGCGATGTCCGTCCTTCGCTCGTCAATCTCTTCCAGCACTTGCGTTGCCCAATCGTATACCATCTGCGGCTCGACTTTTAATGTTTCGATTTCATTTTTTATACCATCAAGAATCGCCAGCCGGCTTTCTGCCACAGCTATATAACTTTGCAATAGATCGATTCGCTCCTTTACAGTGCCGTTAGAGCCAAACTCCCGCCGCATCATATCGAGCGATTCATTCACGACCGAGGCGTCAATACACCCAGCCACGCCGTAGACCATCCCCCTCCCGTGGTCGATCGATGCCGTTTGATCAAGTAAATCAGCCGTGGTGACGTCGGGCGATAGCTGCTGATCGTCCGACTTAATATAACGCTCGCCCATCATGAAGTCACTGCCTTCGGGTCAATCGCTATCGTTGCCTTAGTGACGTGCGTATCGACTATCGTCAACTTGTCCGTCGATACTTCACTCAATCCGATCAAGGCTGAATCATCAAATTCGTTTATTGTTTCTACCTGATAGGAAATTCCAGGCGTTTTTGCCGCCAGCTGTTCAGTTATCTTGACGACTAACTGCGTCTTTGAGACTTCTTCAACTTGCTTATCGTAAGTACCCCCTGGAGCAACGATACTTTTGCCCGCGTTATGCAATGTGTTTCCTATCGCCATATCGATGTTCGCCGGACTTGTCATCTCGGCATATAATGCATCGGCGGTCGCTTGAGGAAACGCGCCCGCCTTAACAGAGGCATCGAGACGCTCCTTCTGAATACCTTCGGCGTGAACTTTCTCGCGCTCGAGCATGATTCGCGAATCAACGCGACTAAGATCAATTGTCACTTTCTCACCCTTAATATTCAAGGCGGGGTGATTATCTGTATCGCAAACACCCACGGATAATATCGAGTTTTCAACAATTGCCTTAGGGTGACGCTCGACGTCAGAACCAGGATCTAATCTTGTCGGCAGTAGCGGGCTAATCGTACCGTCTGCATTAGGAACATTCCAAATCATACTTGATTCAGCACTTACATTTCCCCGATAAAGAACATCTCCAATATTCTCATCCGCACAATCTGCCAAAAGCGTATCGAGCAACTCCTTCTTTGCTGGATCATCCCTTCCGATCACAGGCAAGCTAGCGACAAATGAGTATGGATTATCAATTTCTGCGTCATACGACCACCCAAGCCCCGTTCCTGTTACACCAGCAGCCATCAGTAAATGCGCGACAGCGCGTCTGCTAGGAAGTCGCACTCGCTCTTTGGCTAATGGTTTTTCAAAATAGTCCGAGTCGATCGGCAAATCAACCGCAGGGCTCGCACCCCAATCCGACGGCCGCGGAATCTGCGGACCACGCGGCGCATCGTCAATCGCTCGCTCTCGTTCGGGACTTTCCTCCCACTGACTATCGTCCACGAACGAATCGTACGCATTTCCGTACCTATCAGACTGATCACGATTATCCTGTAGTCCGTTTAACACATCCAGGCTCATCTGCAGCTGCTCTCTTAGTCGATCCGCATCAGGAAAACTACGGCCGCCCAGCCGATGATCTATTCTTTCACTCATTGCACAATCCCCGTAGACAACCCTTGCATGCGATACGTCGAGCAATATCGAGACGCACGAAAAAAATACCAGCATTTTCTGCGCGTTTCTTTGTCGTCGACAGTCGCATGTGAGGTGTCTCCTTTATCGAAGCATTCCATACTGTTACGTCCGCAAGAGTGAACCTTCAAATGGTGACACATGAAAATTCAGGATATACGAAAAGACAAATGTACCATCAGGTCACGTATCTATTAACTAACAATACCTAAAACTACTTACTTTGATTGAATAATATACTAATCTAACAGTGGTGTCAATGTATATATAGCGTCACGTCACCGTAAGAAGCGCCAAATCTAGCGTTTTATAGGTATATAAGAGGTGAGGTATTGTACAAACTACAATTGCAGTTAACTAGGCGCTGACGGTCGATTCAAGCGTCGCATTTGTTCGGCAAGCATCGGTATGGAACAATAGATCGGGATTTTGCTTGCAGTACAGGCAGATCAGCACAAGATCATTACAATTAGCCCAGGCACAGTTTTCGAAATTGCTCGTTGGACCGTCACAGTGGCTGCATTTACCAATCGTCTTCGCATGATCACTGAAATCAATCGTCATGCGGTCGTCGAACACCCGCAGACTCCCCTCCCAAAGGCCGTCATCACCGTACGCTTCACCGTACTTGACGATACCGCCGTCAATCTGATAAACATCCTTAAAGCCCCGCTTCTTCATCATCGCGCTAATGACCTCGCAGCGAATACCGCCGGTGCAATACGTCACGATCTTCTTGTCTTTAATAGCATCGTACTTGTCGCTCTCTAGTTCGGCAATAAAATCACGTGACGTATTTGTATTTGGCACGACGGCATCTTTAAATTTACCAATCTTGGCTTCATGCTCATTACGACCATCAAAGAAGATAACGTCGTCACCGTATTTTTCAACCAGCTCATGCACTTGGCGCGGCTTTAAGTGCACACCGCCGCCTACGACACCATTCTCATCAACGGAAAACTCGTCTTCGCTATTTTGAAACCCAACAAGTTCCTTGCGAGCCTTGACGCTCATGCGAGGAAAATCATCACGACTACCATCACTCCACTTGAAAACGATATTCTTAAACCCAGCAAATTCTTTTGTCGCCTTAATATACGCTTTCAGATCATCCATGTCGCCGCCGACCGTACCATTAATACCGTCCTTAGAAATCAAAATACGCCCCTTCAAATTTAGGCCGTCGCATAGCGCTTTCTGCCACAGCTTCATCGTCACCGGATCACTGATCGGCGTAAAT
>CAMPJF010000103.1 GCA_946886725.1 uncultured Candidatus Saccharibacteria bacterium
AAAAACTCGCCTCAGCCGATTCGCTGGATAATAAATCGAGTATTTTAGGCGTAAAGATCGGATTAGGTCCATCATCGAACGTAAGAGCGATACGCTTATTGGCTGAATGCCCATAACGGTCAATGACATACAGCTCTCCGTCAATATAGGTCAGCTCATCCGGCGACAAATTTCGAATCGCTTCATTCGTGAAAGGATCGATACCATAAGCCACCCCATCTTGATACGTCACGCGCAGCACCCGCACGAGCGGGCCCTTTCCAACGACTGGTGTCTCTGTATTCGAAAGATGCGAGGCTAATGACGTCGGTGTTGGTGGGGTGCGCTTAGGAGTAGAAAGCATCAGGCCATTGCTATTAACAGAGGGGACATCCTTATGAGCCAGCATTTGCGGAGCAAGCCACAGTAGCCCGCCTACAATTATTGCTAGCATAAACGATACGATTATCTTCGTTTTAAGCCAGCGCTTGCCGTTGTGATCGAAAAAAACAGGCTGCTCTCCATTCCCCATAAACACCTCCCCAAATAAAAGTTACATATATCTGTTCGAGGAATGAATCTTAGTAAATAGAGTGGACCACCTGAGTTGGACTGTATATATTGAGCGTATGACATACTTATACTTAAGTCAATACACAGATAACTGCGCGATAATAAAACAGGAGGGTAATTATTAAGCAATGAAACAGCATATACCTACTTCGACCAGGGTACAGGCGGGAGGCGCTAGTTTCACGACGCTCGTCATTTCTGGACTTTTGGCGGCGGCGGGGTCATTGTATTTTTTCACACATTCGCAGTCTACCATTACCACCACAACCCCTGAGCCGTCGGTTACTGCGCAGCAACAATCGACGACCATTGTGCCAGCAAAATATCCGCCACATCAAAACATCACTGCCACCGTTTTTTGGGTAGGTGAAGGCGCCGACTCATCCAATGATTTTATTCACAACCGGTCATCGGCATGGATGAGCGATTGGGTCACCGCGTACGGCGGCATCGATGACCCGAACAATCGCTGCGGTTATCTGCCATGTGACTTCACGCCCAACGAGAACTCATTCTATTTTGCGTTGCCGTTCGGTGACAATACAGAAACAGGCCGAAAGTCTGCCAAAGAACTGCAGATTATCCCATGGTACGACGAAAAAATCCCCGAAAATGCATCGCTGCTTAAGAACCGTTGGATAAAAGTAGCACACAACGACAAGACGGCGTACGGTCAGTGGGAAGACGTTGGTCCGTTCAGCGAAAACGACGGCGCGTATGTTTTCGGGTCAGCTCAACCCACCGAACGCCGCGCAGGACTTGATTTATCGCCAGCCTTTGCCGATGCACTGGGGGTAGATGGACGTGCAGTTGTCACCTGGCAGTTCATTGACGAACGTGACGTACCCGATGGACCCTGGAAGAAGGTTATCACTAGAAGCGACCCACGATACGGACAGTAGATTTCATCATACAATTCTGGTAAACAATGCCGCATTTTGACCTTGATATACTTATGCTTTATACTTTGCCTTGTATATGAAATTACAAACACAAAAAGGCTTTACTATCGTCGAACTATTGATTGTCATCGTCGTCATTGGCATTCTGGCTGCCATTACAATCGTTGCATTTAACGGGGTTCAGGATAGGGCGCGATCCGCCATGTTGACCTCCGACCTGACAAAAGCCGCCCGGCTCATGAGCGTGTCTCATGTCGATAATGGCACCTATCCGTCTACTATCCCCGCAGATATGAAAACATCACCGAACGTTGGCATGTCACTCGCTAACACTGGTGATGTGAATACATTTTGCATTAACGCCCAACTCCTTAACACTGACATACGCATGTACTACGATTCGGCAACCAGCACTACCGCCAATGGGGTATGTAGCGGCGCCACGATCAGTGGTTCGGAAACTGGCGGCATGAAACCGAATTTGATTAGTACCCCCGAGTTTTCCAGCGGCTGGTCGATGGGCTTGTCGGTTGCAGGTCAACCGCTTACCACTAGAGCCGGCACTGCGTCCGACCCTTATCCAACAAAACCCGTTCTAGTATGGACAAACAATGTCGCGCGAACAACAAGCTGGGCGATCGTTCTTGGCACGGTGAACTACAGTCAAATACAGGCGGGAAAGACCTATCAACTATCCTACTGGGTACGTAAAACCGGCACCGGCTTTACTGGCAACTCAATCCGTTTTGGCGTTATGGACGGTAGTGCAACCAACAAAGCAATCGACAACGGCCCATCCCAGGTGGTCAATACGACATGGACGAAAGTGAGCAGCACGGCACCGGCAATCGCTAACGGAACATCGGGCAATAGAACCTACGTCTCGCTATCGACTGGCTCATTCCCGACGACTGGGTGGGGCCTTGAGTTTCAAGGTTTTGAGATCTACGAGCAGTAGGCATCCTCAATTCGCGCTATACTAGATAGACAATACGTGAGGGAGGGTTATTATGACGCAGACACACGATTTTTCTGATTTAAAAGCATTATTTTTCAACGGAACATTAAGTAAAAGTCCGGCGATTAGCAATACCGACGGCCTGATCGCCGCCAGCGTAGCACTGATGGAAAAACTTGGCGCCTCAGCCGAAGTAATCCGTACGATCGACCGTGACATTGCCACCGGCATCTACCCGGATATGCGCCAGCATGGATGGGCAAATGACGAATGGGCGACATCGATTTACCAAAAGGTTCTTGATGCGGATATTATCGTTCTGGCCGGACCGATTTGGCTAGGAGACAACAGTTCACAAATGAAAAAGGTCATCGAACGCTTATACGGCAATTCTTCAGAAACAAACGCAGCAGGGCAGTGGATATACTACGGAAAGGTTGGCGGCTGCCTAATCAGCGGCAACGAAGATGGCATTAAACACTGCGCAATGAATGTACTGTACAGTCTGCAGCATATTGGCTTCACTATACCACCGCAAGCAGATGCGGGGTGGATAGGCGAGGTTGGGCCCGGACCGAGTTACCTCGATAAAGATTCGGGCGGCCCAGAGAATGACTTCACTAACCGAAATATTACTTTCATGACATACAATTTTTTACATATCGCTCGGCTACTAAAAGCTACTGAAGGCATTCCCGCCCAGGGTAACCTACCGAAGAAATGGGCGCAGGGTCAGCGATTCGGATTCATCAACCCCAATCAGCAATAGGCCTTTTGACCTCGATATGCTTATGCTTTATACTTCTTTATAATATATGGATAACAAAAAAGGCTTTACGATCGTTGAACTGTTAATTGTGATTGTAGTCATCGGTATTTTGGCGGTCATTACAATCGTTGCCTTTAATGGCACTCAGCAGCGCGCCGCGAATAACAAAACGATATCAGCGGCAAACACTTGGTTGAAGGCATTGAAACTATATAAAGC
>CAMPJF010000104.1 GCA_946886725.1 uncultured Candidatus Saccharibacteria bacterium
CTGCAGCCGCTCTCCTCAAAATTAGGCAAAGTAACGCTGCCAAGTATCTGGGCGTCATTTGTACTGCTTTTATGCGGCGTCTTGACCATCAACGATCACGAACAGCTCGCTCTAACCGGCATTATTATCATTGCTAGTATTCCAATCGGAACAATCCTAAAATTACTCGTCCGTCGATCCCGCCCAAAGACAATCTATGCGCAAAATATGAAAATTAAATCCTATAGCTTTCCCAGCAGCCATACGTACGCCGCGACTGTCGCCGGCGGCTATATGATACTTGTAATTACTACACTACTAGTGCCGCCCATCAGCCTTGTTTTGTCGGTTATCTATGCGGCACTGATTGTCGCTATCGGCATATCCAGGATACACGTCGGCGCACACTATCCGACCGACGTAACAGCCGGCTGGATACTCGGCGCCGCCGTACTATATGCGATAACTCAGTTTATTTAGCCAAAATGTTTTATAATAAGTATCGTGACATCGACGCGGGCGCGCGAACGCAACCTGGTATACGTGATGTTGGCGAGCATCTTCACAATAGGAGCGCTCGCTAACTGTGGCTCTCCCGAGAGTCAGCAAAAAGCCCTCGAAAGATATGGCTACTCGAACGTTCAGAACCTAAAAGATCAAGGCAGACCGTCGAGCTATCTTGCAACGCTTAATAACTGCACAATCGACCTCTCGAAAACCGCAGACAAAGAAATATGGGTAGCGGTCATTACCAAAACACCGAAAGGTGATATGGTCGATATTCCTCATACGCCCGGCGAAAATGCGTTCGAATACGCGCACAACACCGAGGCACTGCGAAAGGATCCACGTTTTATCAAGTTTTGTCCGTAAATGTCATCGGGGTGCTCTATATCTTAGCAACAAGATTTAGAGCACCCCATTATACTTTTCATTGCTATAATAGAACTATGAAGAAATTATATCGTTCACGAACTGATAAAAAGATCGCTGGCGTCTGCGGTGGCCTTGCTGAATATTTCAATATCGACGCAACCATCCTACGAATCATATTTATTGTTTTACTACTTCCGGGGGGCTTTCCCGGCTTCATTCCATATGTCATTTTATGGATTTTTGTACCCGTCAAACCACCCATTGACCAGCGCAACGTTGTTGACGTCGACAGTGTATAATAAGGACAGATTATGTGGGCAAATAAAAAACAAAACACTAAAGGGTTTACGATCGTCGAACTCTTAATCGTCATCGTCGTTATTGGCATACTTGCGGCTATTTCAATTGTTGCATTTAACGGTGTCCAGGCGCGCGCTACCGATACCAGAATAAAAGCAGTCGCAAACCAGCTCGAAAGAGCGATTGTTCTATGGAATACGGATTCTGGCGTTTTACCAAAAGGCGGCTGGAACTCGACCGTAGCATTTGACGGAACCAATTGCGTTGATGGTCAAGGTGGCTGGGTGACGAAAGGCACTTACCCATGTGCACTTGAAGATATTCTGACATCAAAAAACTATATTCCTAATGGACTCATCACAAATACACCACCCAACAAAGGTTACAGTACCGCCACAACCGGCATCAGGACATTCATGTTCTACCCATGCCCGAACAATCAATTTGCATTGTACTGGTATCTAGAAAGCCCAAGCGCTAGCGATACTGCCAGCATCACCGCAGTCGAATCCGCCGGTTGCCCCACAGCACCGCGCACCACGTACGCGATGAAAGCCGCCAAACTCATTGCATTGAATTAATACAGAATAATAATTGTACTTTCAAAATAGCAACACGCGAGAGTAGAATAAGGCATGATAAAAATGTCAGATAAAATCAGGACGGATCGTCCGCGAGAGAAGTTACAATTAAAAGGAGCGGCCGCTTTATCTGATTTTGAGCTACTACAGGCGCTGATTGGTAGTGGCAACGCGCAGGCCGACGTATCTAAAATTGCCAAAGATACACTTGCGCTTATTAAAAAGTACGGTACTGATACCACTTACGAACAGCTAGAATCGGTCACAGGAATGGGCGCTGCTAAAATTACCGAACTTCTCGCCGCGTTAGAATTATCAAAACGATATTTGATCGACAGCGACCAGCCGATTATTGACTCGCCAGAAAAAGCCGCCGAGCAGCTAGCGGATATTCGCGACAAAAAGCAAGAATACTTCGTCGTCATGACACTGGACGGCGCCAATCGCTTAATCGCCAAACGAACAATTACAATTGGCACACTCACTTCATCACTAGTCCATCCACGCGAAGTATTCGCTGATGCGATTACTGATCGTGCAGCCGGTATTATTATGGCACATAATCATCCGAGTGGGACACTCGAGCCATCGCAGGCGGATATTGACGTCACCAGGCGGCTAAAAGATGCCGGCAGCTTATTAGGCATCACGCTACTGGATCACATCATTATTACAAAAACATCATTTACTCGTATCAGCTAATTCCCAAAAACATCTCAATGGCCTATACTAAATACCAATAGAAAAGGGAAGTATTAATGGACATTCAACAGATCGAAGCGCAACTATGGCAAGCGGCCGACAAACTCCGAGGCAACATCAGCTCATCAGAATATAAATACGTCGTACTAGGGCTTATCTTCCTCAAGTACGTTTCTGATGCATTTGAAGTGCAATATAAAAAGGCTGAATCCGAAAACTTTGACCCTGAAGATCGTGACTATTATACTGCCGAGAATGTCTTTTGGATCCCGCCCGAAGCTCGCTGGAGCTACCTTGTCGCTAGCGCTAAACAGCCAACTATCGGCGTATTAATTGATAACGCAATGGATGCTGTCGAGCGCGACAATCCATCGCTGAAAGGTGTTTTACCAAAGAACTATGCTCGCGAAGCACTTGATAAACGTCGCCTCGGTGAACTAATCGATATTTTCTCAAACACTACATTCAAGTCCGACAATGCCAAAGACCTTCTTGGGCAGGTTTATGAATACTTCATGGGTATGTTTGCCAATAGCGAAGGCAAGCACGGCGGTGAATTCTACACGCCACGCTCAATCGTTAAGTTGCTCGTTGAAATGCTCGAGCCATACCACGGTCGAATCTACGACCCGGCCTGCGGTAGTGGCGGCATGTTCGTATGGAGTGAAAAATTCGTCGAAGAGCATGCAGGTAAACTTGGTGACATCTCTATCTACGGCCAAGAGCTTAACGAAACTACTTGGCGCTTAGGTAAAATGAACATGGCAATTCGCGGTATCGACGCCGATCTGCGTCGCGGCGATACCTTCCATGAAGATAAATTCCCAGACCTCAAGGCTGATTATATTATCGCTAATCCTCCGTTTAATATTAGCGACTGGGGGCAAGAACTACTGCAAGACGACATT
>CAMPJF010000105.1 GCA_946886725.1 uncultured Candidatus Saccharibacteria bacterium
AGACAATATAATGAACCGACATCGATCCGCAAAACAAAACGTTGGCGGGATGGATGAGTATCAAGGACCTGACAGTATAAATGAATTGATTTACGAGGCCCAGCAATCCCCTGAAGGAATTGAAGATTTTAATAGATGGGAATCGGATGTTGATCCGGATATTTTAGAAGAGCTAGAGATGGCTGAGCTGATGGGGGCTGATATATCAGCGAGTGATGTCGCTATAGGTGCTCTACGGAACCAGCGGCATAGAAAAGAGCAGCAAGCCATCGAAGAAGCTCGATAGACGACTTTCTGAAACTGACAAATTAGCACTCGCAGCTTGCAAGTGCTAATTTTTTTGTCTACAATAATACATACGAATTAATCAACGTAACGGAGGATTATTATGACTTCACCAATTAAACCTCTGGCGGATCGTGTCGTTGCTGTCCGAGAGGTGGCGGCAACCAAGACTGCGAGTGGTATATATTTACCCGATAATGCCAAGGAGAAGCCTGTACTGGCGATTGTAAAGGCGGTCGGACCGAATGTTAAAGGTATTAAAGTCGATGACAAGATTGTCTATAAGGAATACAGTACGACGGAGTTGAAAATTGATGGAACGGAATATTTGATCATCAAGGAAGATGACGTTCTGGCGACAGTATAGCGATGGAATCTTTATCAAACATTGGCTCAGTTATTTTTCCAGTTATCCTGCTGATCATTTATTTTTTAGCGTTATTCTACTTTATTAAGCTAACTATTTATGTGATGCGTTTACCGAAAGAACTAAAGTCAATGGAGCGAAGAATACGAGCACTTGAAGAAAGGGAGAATAAATAATGGCAAAAAAAGTTTTTTATGATGATGATGCGCGAACTCGCGTACTTGGCGGGGCGAAAGCGCTTTATGACGCAGTTAAGGTTACTTACGGACCAAAAGGTCGGAATGTGGTAATCGCAAAAGGCTACGGCGGACCGACGGTGACTCATGATGGTGTGACTGTGGCGGAAAGTATTGATTTACCTGAAAACGACGACGAGACCTTGGGCTATAAAGTCGGGGCAGAACTAATCAAACAAGCGGCGACAAAACTGAATAAAGTTGCCGGCGATGGCACGACGACGGTCACTATTTTAACCTATAGCATTCTAAAAGAAGCGAACCGATTGATTGCAGCGGGCCATAATCCGATGGAGTTGCGTAAAGGTATTGAAGCCGCAGGTGCAGAAGTATTGAAGCAACTAGATGGCCTAGCCGAAAGTGTTGAGGGTAAGCACGACCGCGTAGCAGAGGTCGCCACGATTAGCGCTGGCGACGAAGTGATTGGAAAATTGATTGCCGATGTTATCCAAAAAATCGGCAAAGACGGTGTGGTGACTGTAGAAGCAAGCCAGGGACTGGAACTGGAGGCTGAAGTGGTTGAAGGCTTTAGCCTTGATCGCGGTTTTGTGAGCCCATTCTTTATCACAGATGCCGCTCGCCAAGAGGCAGTCTATGAGAAGCCGGCTATTATCGTGACCGATAAAAAGATTAGTAGTGTCCAAGAATTTTTACCAATGCTGGAAAAACTAGCGCAGGCTGGTAAAAAGGACGTTGTTCTGATTGCTGACGAAGTGGAAGGCGAAGCGCTGAGTATTCTGGTGCTGAACAAATTAAAAGGCGTCTTTAATACTGTGGCTGTCAAAGCGCCAGCCTTTGGCGATCGCCGTAAAGAAATTCTGCAGGATATCGCAACGCTGACAGGCGCTATCGTTGTTAGTGAGGACCAGGCGCTGTCGTTTGAGTCTGTTGGATTGGAAGTTGTCGGTACAGCGCGAAAAGTGATTGTCGGCAAAGACGAAACGACCATTATTGAAGGAGCGGGTGATTCTGGCGATGTGGCGGTTCGTATTGCGCAGATTGGTGCACAGGCGGAGAACGCGACAAGTGAGTATGACAAAGAACAGTACGCAAAGCGCGCAGCGGCATTATCCGGCAAGGTGGCTGTTATCAAGGTCGGTGGCGCGAGTGAGACTGAAATTGACGAGAAGAAGTTTCGCGTCGATGATGCGGTAGCGGCAACGAAAGCGGCGCTCGCCGAAGGTATTGTTGCTGGCGGTGGGGTTACTTTGGTGAATCTGTCTAATAAGATTAAGGTAGAGGGTTCAGATAGTATCGACGCTGGCCGTCAGATTTTGAAGAATGCGCTCAAGCAGCCATTTCTACAAATCACTGCAAACGCCGGCCTGAATAGCGAGGCACTTTTGGCACAAGTAGAGGCCGGTGAGGTTGGCTACGGCGTGAACGTTAACCATCCAGAAAAAGGCCTGATCGACGTCAAAAAAGCGGGGGTTATCGATCCAGCACGTGTTACGAAAGAAGCCGTGCAAAATGCAGTGTCGATCGCGTCGACAGCGGCAACGATGGGCGCACTAGTCGTAGAGGTGCCCGAGGCAGAAGTGTCGGCACCAGCGGGCGGTATGCCGGGCGGCATGGGCTTTTAGTTTGACATACTAGTTACGAAAAGGCGCGAGTAGATCGCGCCTTTTTGCATGCAAATGACATTGCGTAGTCTTGACAACAGAGGTAAAAATAGTATATATTATTTTTTATGTCTTTAGCCTGCAGAAATGCACGAGCTAAAGTGCTATTTTCCATCTACGAAAGTTGACGAGCTATGAACGACAGGCACGTTCGCCGACAGGTTCTCGACGCAATCCAAAAAGAAAGGGTAATTGCAAATGGCAATGTCATCGGCACGCTTTTAGGCAAGGCAAAAGTGGCCGGCACTTCAGGGCGCGATGCAGTACTCGATGCGTTAGATACGCTTCAACGCAGTAATCATATCGGGGTTGTAAAAAATCCCGACGACAGTATAAGCCGCGTGTACCTCAAGCAACCTAAGCTTGGGCAGACAACTGCCGTGGATCGATTTGATCGATCCACGGAAGCAAAAAGACAAGACACGTATGCAAGGGGTGTTCCGTCGGTCTTGCCTGATTCGATGTGCTCGCCCGTCACAATCATCAAGAGAGAGGATAGGCAGCTGCCTACTCCAAACGATATGCCAGCAAAGATTCAGCCCACCGACAAGGAGAGCGAGAAGGTGACGACAGCAAAGCTGACGATCCTTGAAGAAATCAATCTCGCTTGGACCGGGCTGAAATGTCGCGCGAATGAAACGACAGGCGTGCTGCCTGTCGGAAGTGTTCATGCGTTCATCATGGAAGATCTTAAAGAGTATGGAGTCACGGCAAACCGTGCAACCTATCTCAATCAGACGCTTGCAAAGCTTGGC
>CAMPJF010000106.1 GCA_946886725.1 uncultured Candidatus Saccharibacteria bacterium
GAACCTACACGATGACCGACACTGTCGCCGACGTACTAGAATACGCGACGATTACAAACATTGGCGATGGAAAAATCACTACACAGGATGCCGCCACACCAGCTGTCGCCGTATGGCCAAGCTTTAGTGTAAAAGTCGGTGAAACCGTCGAAAAAGTCATTGTCGTTAAGGTTAAAGAAACGATCCCAGCCATGGCTACAAACCTCTCGAACAGCCAGTCATACAACTGTAAAATAACCAATACCTTTGGAAATACGTTAAATATAGGCATTGAATGCCCACCAGAGAAAGTTGTCGAGCAGGCAATTACTGAACTTCCTCATACTGGGGCGACAGAAAATATGATATTCTCCGGAATTGTCATCGCCATCGCCGTATACTTCTACGCACGCTCACGACAAACAGCAACAGAAATCAGATTAATTCGTCGCGACCTGAACGCAGGAACGATCTAAAGGATAGTTATGAATAATCAAGAAAGACAACCTGCCAGCCCAGAACATAATCCTGAATCCCTGCACGATCAGGGTCAAGATCTTACTGAAGCACTCCGCCAGAAGCATGAAAAAGCTGGCGAACATTCTCCTGAATCAGGCGAAACGACTAGCGAGCGTGCACGCGTTGAAGCTATGGAAAATGCGATAAGTATCGAGAAGAAAAGCCTTAGCAAAGAAGCGAGCACCTCCCCACCACCAGCAACTCGGCGCGGCGCTATCAACAAAAAAGAACTCGACACAACCTACAGGCGCACTATGAAGCAAGTACAAAGCGAGCTATCCACTCCTAGCCGAGCCTTCAGTAAAGTCATCCATGCAAAGGCAGTTGAGCAAGCGAGTGATGCACTTGAATCCACAGTCGCCCGCCCTAACGCCATGCTCGCCGGAGCTATCGGTGCATTTATCATCACCCTAGCCATCTACCTCATCGCAAAAAGCTACGGGTATCGATTATCCGGGTTTGAAACTATTGGTGGTTTTATCCTCGGATGGATTATCGGTATACTATTCGACTTCTTCAGAGTAATGATCACAGGTAAGCGATCGTAACTTATCAACAAGTAAGCAACAGAAAGACCACCGCATTTGCGGTGGTCTTTCTTATCTATTTCAACTATCTGATCTTAAAGGTCACTTCATCATCAGCTGCAGCGCCATCCTTGCGGCGCAGATGTAGGCCCGCAGGACCCGCCGCTAAATCAACTGGACCTGCAGTCTCATTTTGCGCCTTGACGGGCGCATATGAGCCGTGTGTAGCGTCAGACGATACGCGTTGCAATGGCTGCTGTTGCTGAGTTAAGGGGCTCGTTAAAACGGGAGGTGTTGGCTGCGAGGATAACACGGGCGGCCTAGAGGATGGCCGGCTTAAAGGCTGCATTGGTGCGGGCGCAGGAACAGATGGAGAGGCAGTAGACTTCCCGGTCGCTCCACTATTCATCTGCTGGCGCTTGGCAAGCCATTCATCCAAGAACGACGACCCTCCTGCTGGCGCACTGCCGCCTGTGCCCATACCAGTCATACGTTGCTGCTGAGCCTTTTTTAATGCTTCGGCTTTGGCTTTCTTTTCCGCATCCGCCGCACCCAAACGCGTAAATATATCCTTCTCGACAACTGCACGAGGCTTGCCGTACTTAGCTGCCGAGAGACGCTTAAGCGCATCGCTCAGCTGGGCATTCGTTTGTCCCATCGGCGGCACAAACGACATACTAAACGGAGCTGAAGGTACATTATTAATCATAACGCTAGTAACCGACTGATAGTTAGGCATCTTTGTCAGGTCTTCCGCATCAAAGGTCGGCGCAAACTTCTTTACGAGTATTTCAGCGTCAGTAATACCAATGCGTCCACTAATGACCGTACCGACGTTACCAATAATCGCCTCTCTAATCTTATCGGTTAACTGGGTCATGAATTGATTACCTAAAATAAGATTCAGGCGGTACTTCCTAGCTTCGGAGAGAATTGACTCAAAACTCTCTGTCGCAAAGTTCTGAAACTCGTCAACATACAATGAAAAGTCAACGCGTTGGTCTTCGGGGAGATTAGCCCGACCCATAGCCGCTGCCTGAAATTTCATCACAAAGATGATACCGAGCAACTTAGAGTTCAGTTCACCCATCTTCCCCTTACTTAAATTAACGAGCAAAATCTTTTTATTATCCATGATATCGCGTAAATTAAAACCACTTTTAGTTTGACCGATAATATTACGCATCGAATCATTTGAGATAAATGGGCCAAACTTACTCACTACCCAGCTAATCACTTCGCCTGATTCATTAGATCGTTGCGAATTTGGAAATTCTTTCGTCCAAAAATCGAGGACTGTCTGATCGGTGACGTACTTTAATTTACTCTTCATAAAGTCCTCGTCGATCAATAGCTTCGGAATATCGATAAACGTTCCGCCGTTCGGATCAGACATCAGTAGCAGTGCGCAGTTGCGGAATATGTGCTCCAGGCGAGGACCAACAATGCCAGTATGCCCTGGGTCGTACAGGCCGTACAGCATATTAATCGCCTCCTGCACCAAAAAATCTTTCTGATCAGGATGGTCAAATTCAAACATGTTTAGTCCAATTGGATTTGTCATATCACCGGGATTAAAATAAATAACATCCTCGACGCGTTCTTTTGGCACCTTCCCTAATAAGTTTTCGACCGAATCACCGTGTGGATCAACAAATGCAAACCCACGACCATCCATCATGTCCTGAAATGCCAAATTTTCCAAAAGTACCGATTTACCTGTACCGGTCTGACCAATAATATAGGTGTGGCGGCGGCGATCATTAGTACTTAGCCTAATTGGCTTTTTACTGCCGCGGAATTCGTTATAGCCTAACAAAAAACCTTCGTCCATCACTTGCGTCGGACCGTCTACCTGTTTAGACATTTGGCGCTGCACCTGCGAGGTCGGAATGCTATTTTGGTTTGGGAGGTGAAAAACCGTCGCGAGCTCAACACTATTCAGTACGTTCTGTGTAACAGTTTGCGGGAAAAATCGAAATATATATGCCGTTACTAGTTCTTCGATGTTTTTCGTAACTGCAAATTTAAAACCATTATGACTTGGTGAATCGAACAGCGAAAATGCGGCAACGATATTTTTCAGCAGCATTTGAGAGTGTCCCGCCGTATTGGACGACACGACTACTCGAATAAGTACTTCGTATCCCGGATTCCGATTCTTCTCCTCTATTGCATCGACAGTTGCCTGCTCTAGCGA
>CAMPJF010000107.1 GCA_946886725.1 uncultured Candidatus Saccharibacteria bacterium
CCGTAGTCAATATGGCCTAAATGCTCGTGTTCGCGATAGCGATGCAAAATTAGTATACGGTAATGCGAAATACATGCGCGATGCACTACCGCAGGCAAGCTATATCGGATTTACCGGCACTCCAATCGAAACAGCCGATAAAAGCACACCTGCAGTATTTGGTGATTATATCGATGTCTATGACATCAACCAGGCGGTCGAAGACAAAGCTACGGTACCGATTTTTTATGAAAGTCGATTAGTCGACCTGGGTATGGATGAATCAACCAAGGAATGGCTAAACAAAGAAGTGGACGACCTGCTAGAGGGCGAAGAAATAACTCGCCAGGATCAGCTTAAGGCCGAATACGCTCAAAAAGAAGCGATCGTTGGCAACCGTGAACGTCTACGACTTATCGCCGATGACATCATCAATCATTTCGAAACGCGCTTATCCGTACTCGAGGGCAAGGGAATGATCGTCACGATGAGTCGAAAGATAGCATCCGAGCTTTACGAGCGTATCATTGAATTACGACCGGAATGGCACGACAATGACGATGAACGTGGCGTTATAAAAGTAGTTATTACTGGCAGCGCCTCAGATGAAATGAGGCTACAACAGCATATCCGAAACAAAGACCGGCTACGAACGATCGAAAAACGCATCAAAAATATAAATGATCCGCTAAAATTAGTCATCGTTTGCGACATGTGGCTGACCGGATTCGATGTGCCGAGTATGCATACAATGTACCTGGACAAGCCGCTCAAAAGCCATAACCTGATGCAAGCTATTGCGCGCGTTAACCGAGTTTATCCAGGCAAAGAAGGCGGATTGGTTGTAGATTATCTTGGCGTTGCGGCAGCATTGCGTGACGCACTGGAAACATACACACAAAGTGGCGGCAAGGGACGACCGACACTTAATATCAACGAAGCTGTCGCAGAAATGAAGCGACGGTATGAAATTGTACGTGATTTATTTTACGGATTTGATTATATGCGATACTTCAACGGCGATACTAACACTCAGTTACAGATCATCCTAGACGCACAGCAACATATTCTTGCACTTGAAAATGGGCATAAACGCTTGAAGCAGCACGTTACCGAACTAAGCAAGGCATTCGCACTTGCGGTTCCGCACGTTGACGCACTTGCACTACGCGAGCAAGTAGCATTCTTTCAAGCCGTAAAAGTACGCCTAGATAAGTTGACGGCTAGTGACACCACCGGCGGACCGACCGACGATGAATACCGAATGGCACTAAAACAGATCGTCGACAAAGCTATTGCACCTGTTGGTGTAGTTGATATATTCGCAGCTGCAGGCTTAGAAAAGCCAAACATGCCAATATTATCAGAGGAGTTCTTGGCGGAAATTAGAGGCATGGAACGTAAGAATCTAGCAGTCGAAGCATTACAAAAGCTACTAAACGATGAAGTGCGAATTCAGTTTGCACGAAATGTTGTCAAATCGGGCGAGTTTGCTGAGATGCTTGAGGCTGCACTCGTTAGCTATAAAAATGGCACTATCGAAGCCGCACAGGTAATCGAAGAGTTGATCGCAATCGCTCGTAAACTCCGTACAGCAAAAGAAGAAACCGAATCACTTGGACTATCTGAAGATGAAGTATTATTCTACGACGCATTAGTCGCTAATCAAAGCGCCGGTGAAGTTATGAAAGATAATCAGCTACGTGACCTTGCGCGCGTACTGGTACAACAAGTACGCAATGATGCAAGTATTGACTGGCAATACCGCGATTCTGTACAAGCGAAATTACGAGTGAATGTGAAAAAGACCTTAAATAAATATGGCTATCCGCCAGATCAGCAAGCGCTCGCGACAATGCTCGTACTAGAACAGGCGAAAGCGTATGGTGATAATTGGAGTAAAAACGACCATTACACAAGCAACGGTGGCGCAAGCTTGATTACCTAAAGTCACTTCGCGCGAGTATACTCGTACGTCTGCACGCCTTCTACCATCGTACCGCCGCCGTAGATTCGTAAACGCGCCCAGTCTGGAGTGATACGAAAGATAAGGTAGTTACCAGCATTCAGTTTTGAGATTGGTGGACGAGCATCGTCACTATGATGTTTTAAATTCTCTAGTAATTCAAGCGCCGCGTCACCTTCGTCAGAGTCATACACTTCGGCGGCACTGCCACTTAACTGCAAAGTCGCTTGCGCTGCTTCATCACTAAAAGTCATCGCGACCATGTCGTCGTTGTCGACGTAGCTGCTTTTGGCGGTGCCTGATTTTGTTTTAAAATAAACATTCAAGTTTGCGTCGCTGGCGGCGTAGATCGCCGTTCCGTGCGGGTGACCTTCGCTGTTGATCGTACTTAATACGGCAAATGAATGCTCGTTAATGAATTTGCTCATAATCTCACGGGTTTCAGTGTCATTCATAATAATCTCCTTTGATATCATTTCTATGATTAATTGTACTCGTACCGACGTTAAATACCACCACAGCATCGGTATTGAGGAGCATGCCTATCGACAAACCGCGACCACATTGCTTTTTATAGTAAAATATGCTATAATTAATACATACCCGTTCGTTAAAATCACTAGTGAAAGAGAGTTAAATGCAAGCATTCTGGAGTTTTGTCGCCAGCGTTTACATGTTTCCCATCGAAATGTGGAAGGATGGCAATTACTACGATAGCTGGCCGTACTATATCGGCGCCGGCTTCATGTTCGCACTTATATGGGGCGGCTCGGCGGCAATCGTTTACTTCGCAGCGCTCGGCATTCGCAATCGGTACAGGTGGTACACCAAGCGTGAACACTGCCAGCATTGCGGCACATGGACCATCGGCACGGCTGATGCGGAATACGACGATTGCGATCGCAAGCAAGCATGCTGCTGGCCGTGCATCTACATGCACCGCGCCAAGTCCGAAGACACATACCAATGTCCGGCAGACGGCAATACGATGCGCAAGGTCATCAACGAGCTTGGCATCATTATCGACGAGTGCACTGATTGTGGCGGCGTGTGGATGACAAGAGCCGAACGCGATGCAATTATCAGCAATGCGGAAGATGACGCAGCGGCTACTGGCATGCTGACCGGCCTGGCAATTGGTATCTCTACGTAGTTGATCGGGCAAGCGGAGAATCTATTCTTCGAACAGACAGAGAAAGGATTGGGATGTAGTACATAACTATCATCCCAATCCAGACTG
>CAMPJF010000108.1 GCA_946886725.1 uncultured Candidatus Saccharibacteria bacterium
AGAGATCCCCGCAAACAAAACGCTGCGACTGTTTTTTAATGTTGATGGCGCAAAACTGCCGACGGGTGATGTCTTTGCTGCTGTCTTTGCGAAAACAAAACCTGACGAAAAGCAAATGGCTCCTTCGGTGCGAATTGGGACTCTACTGATCTTAACAAACGGAACGCCAAGCGCACGTCAGGCTGAAGTGACCTCTTTGACGACATCATTGTTGCATTTTAGTGACAGCATTAAAGGCGAAGTAAAGATAAAAAATACCGCACCGGCCAACACTTCAAGTGGTTTTTCGCCGACGATAAATGTACGCTTATGGCCGTTTGGGCTCGATCGAACAATTCAAGGGCCATTAGTATTTGCTGGAAATACCAGGACAATAGCGCTCAACGAGCCGGCTAGCATGTTTGGTGTGTATAAAATATCTGCTCGCTACGGTGCAAGCAGCCAAGAACGATGGGTGATTTTAATGACAGGGTTTTGGCGGTGGCTGGCGCCCGTAATCATCACCGCCGTGTTGGGTGGGGTCGTTGGCTATAAAACACTCTCTCGACGCCGTCGCCACATGCGTCGCTAAAGCTTGCTTATAAGAGGTAATAAGAGTAGAATTATACATAAGCATTGTGCTTTTCTACACTGACTGTTTAGCAATGTAAAACATAAAGCGAGCGGGGAATTTGGGTCTAATATGTCGATAGTGAGTCGACTAAAAAACAAAGGATTGAATACCTATTTTTTGGGTATTTTCTTGCTTGTTGCGATTATTACATGCTCCCTAATTTTAGCAGCGCCTTCAGCAAATGCCGCTCCTGGCAAAATCAACTATCAAGGCCGTCTGACGAACGCAGCGGGCGCGCCAATGCCGGATGGCCAGTACAATATGACTTTTCGTATTTACGATGCCGCTAGTGGCGGTACGTTGATTTGGTCTGAAGTTCGTGAAACGACAAATCGTGTGACGGTAACGAACGGTCAATTTAATGTGCAGCTGGGTGCAGTTACTCCAATCACCGAAACAGTTTTTGATAGCGATTATACGTATTTCGAGGTCGAGCTGCCAACGCCTGCTACTGCAACCTGTTCGACGGCGGCATGTGGTGTCTATACAGAAGGCGCAATGACGCCTCGTCAGCCAGTTGGCTCTGCTGCCTATGCACTTAAGGCTAATGATGCCAACACCTTAGCTGGCTGGTCGAGTTTTGATTTCGCCAAGCTAGACTACATTAATACATTCACTGATAGCAATACTTTCAATGGTACGGTAACGGTAGGTTCTGCGGATTCAGCTACTAAATTTGTAATTAATGACAGTGTTGCGTCGCCGCTCTTTATTGCCGACACTGACTCGATGATTGTTAAGGTTGGAACGAACGCCTCAGCAAGTCTTGCAAATGTCCGCTTGATATCAACCAGTGCGGAATTCACCGGAACAGTGCGCGTCGGTACGGCGACGAATGGTATCGATTTTTCTGGTGCCAGTGGCATGTTGCTAAGCGGCACGGCGCGTCCAACGCGTACAGTTACATTGGTGCCAGAATATCCTGGCGCAACATTCCGCGCCAAAGGAGCGAACGACAATGGTAGCCTGAGCAGTGATTTCTGCGCATCTTTAGGTGGCGCGATGGATATTAATATCGACGCTTGTAACCCAAGCGGAGAAAGCCATAATTATTACGAATGGAAGAGTGATGAGCCAGTCGAGTACCAGGAATACCTCATATTTGTCAGGTATAGGCTGCCGGCGGATTATGACACTGGTTCGATGACAAATCTTACGATGGCTGCGCAAGCGACCGAGTACCATCCATATGTGAATGTCGGCATGAAGATGTACGACGGGTGGTCGAGCACGGTTTGTGCGGATACTGGCTTTTTATCCGATGCCTATGAATGGATGACGCTTAGCGACACGACTCCTCTCGGCTCATGCAACCTGACGGCTAATAGTTACGTTACGTTTGTAATCGAAATGTCTGCAATGGATGGGAATGCAGTGCGGGCGGGGGATATCAGCTTTAATTATCGGAGTAAGTTTTAATGCTACGGCGGGCTGGGTTGGTACTTAGCGGTCTATCGCGGCGACATGTCATAGCGGGGGCGTTTATGATAATGGGCATTACTCTTGGGCTGTGGCTACATTCGGCGAGCGCCCTCACGGCTACTCTACTGCCGACTGCGACAGAGAATAATGCATGGTCAGCCGGTACGGCGGGTTGTACGACGGCTACGACGGGGCATACGTGTGTCGATGAGGGCGTCTCTGCAAATACAACCGACTATGTCGCAACCGGTACGAGTCTTGGCAGTGGGGTATCTACGACATTCCAAATGGCCGACCAGTCTAATGTTGGTACTGCAACGAATATAATTGTGTATTATTACGCGAAAAGCGTCGCACTTAACGGCAATACACCTAATGCGGATACAATCACGATGGAGCTGAGTGTGGGCGGGACTCCGGTTGGCACGGCTTCAGTCCAGTCGATGACAATAGGCTTTTCATGGTATTCGGCGCAATATTCAGGTAACTGGACGCAAGCTCAGGTTGACGATATGAAAGTGAAGCTAACGCGGACAGTTGTCGGGGGCGGAAACCAGAACAACGCTGACGACAATGTTCAGGTTTCTAGTGTCTACGTCTCGATGACATATACTTCTCCTGTCGATATTTCACAAGTCGCATACCGCTGGTTTGGCGCAGAAAAGACGCGGCCATCTGGTGTGTATGGTTCTGCAACTACGTACGGCACGGGCACTACCCCCCAGGGTGTAGTTGTCGATGACTTTAATAATGACCAAACCCTCGATATCGCGACGGCGAATGTCGGTACTGACAATGTCTCAGTGCTGATTGGTAATGGTAATGGGACGTTCGCGACCAAGGTTGACTATGCCGGGGATGATGGACCGACAAAGATTATTTCCACTGATTTGAATAACGATCAGGATAAGGACTTGGTTGCGGTGAATGTCAATAGTGCATCCATATCAGTCTTTATAGGGAACGGTGACGGCACCTTTGCGGGCAAGGTAGATTACGCAGCTCAGACCGCTAATAATAGTATCGCCGCCGGTGATATCAATAACGATGGATTCATTGATATTGTGACCAGTGGGGGCGTTCTGAATACATATTCGATATTTACGGGCAACGGTGATGGAACGCTTGATTCCGCGGTGAAT
>CAMPJF010000109.1 GCA_946886725.1 uncultured Candidatus Saccharibacteria bacterium
ATACTTATAATATGAAACAAACTTCCGCGTCCATTACTCTAGGTCGATATAAACATTACAAGGGTCAGCAGTATGAAGTGATAGGTATTGGCAAAGACACCGAAACCGAAGAGGATGTGGTGATATATCAGCCATTATATGAAAGCGACGTTGCGTATTGGGTGCGACCGCGTAAGATGTTTGAAGATACGGTTGCGATCAACGGCAAGACTATTAGGCGATTTGAAAGGGTACATGACGAAAATGAATAACACGATATTGTTTGCAACTGGCAACGCACGCAAGATAGCCGAAGCAAATGCCACACTGGATTTGTTTGATCTTGCGGTCGAACCGGTAAAAATTGAAATAGATGAGATACAGCATTGCGATCCGGCTGAGATTACGAAAGCTAAGGCGCGCGCCGCCTATGCGACAGTGCAACGCCCAGTCGTCGTCTCTGATACGAGCTGGTCAATCCCTGCGCTTAATGGATTTCCCGGCGGGTATATGAAAGACGTTAGTACTTGGTGGCAGGCAGAAGATTGGCTTAGTATTATGTCTCGGCATGACGATAAGCGAATTATGTGCCTCGAGCATATAGCCTATTTTGATGGAGATACGATCGAGCACTTCGAGGAAAAATATGAAGGATATTTTATAGATGAGGCGCGTGGCCGTGTCGATAAAGCAGAGGCATTCGAACGCGTTGTAATCTTGTACGGCGATAAAACCATGGCCGAACAACTTGCCGAAGGTTCGCATGCCTCGGCGAGCGAGACGCATGGCCATTGGCAACAGTTCGCCAAGTGGTATACTAGCAGGTAATGAACAACACATTGAAGCACGCAAAAAAAGCGAGCATCGGCATTGTCGGTGGCGTTGTCGTGCTGATAGGTATTGTGGCTATCCCTTATCCTGGTCCTGGCTGGCTAATTGTGTTTGCTGGCCTGGCGATACTGGCAACCGAGTTTCCATGGGCGCAGCGATTGCTTGATAAAGCCCGGGGGAAATATGATGCATGGTCCGAGTGGCTGAAGGCGCAATCACTGCTAGTGAAATCATTGTTCGCAATCGGTACAAGCTTCGTCGTCGTGATGACGCTATGGTTATTGAATGGTTACGGAATTATGAATGATCTTTTGGGATTGCACTGGAACTGGATGCAGTCACCAATACCTATCTTTAGACAATAGTTACGATACGAGAACGGCTTGTCGGATCGCCTGCTGTGCGATGCGTTCCGCTACCGCACGTTGGTAATAGGCGACCTTATGTTCCGGTCCGGTATGTTTGCCACGGTCGTCGCTCAATTTTACGGTTTCGCTACCGTTTACTCGCGTCGCCTTCATGACAATGTTATTTGAGGGAAGGCCCAGGTCGTTCGTAAGAGAGGTTCCCCAGCCGAACATTAGGTTGATTCGGCCCATGAAATGATCAGCGAGTTTCTCGATCATGTCAATATCTAGACCATCGCTAAATACAATTGTTTTTGTCATTGGATCAACTTCGTGTTGCGCATAGAAATCAATGACGTGTTCGCCGAAATCAAACGGATCACCAGAGTCATGACGAACTCCGCGCCACGCGCGTGCTTGCTCTGCGGTAAAGTCAGTAAAGAAGAATTCACTACCGAAGGTATCGGTGAGTGCGATAGATAGATCGCCCTTGTAGTGTTCCTGCCAATTTTGTAGCATTTTTGCGTGTCCATCTAGTGGATTGCCGCCTGCACTGTCGGCAAGTCCTGCATACACCATTGGCATTTCGTGCGCGAACGTACCAATTGGAGTGAGGTTATATTTGTAGGCAAACCATGGGTTGCTGGTACCAACGAAGTTGTCAGGACATTCCTGTGCTAGACGCGCAATGACATGCTCGTGCCATTTTGCGCTGAAACGACGGCGCGTGCCAAAGTCGGAAAATTTGATATCCGCTCGAGCCTGTAGCCGAGCGATCTTATCATTTAGCCGACGGTCTCCTTCATCATATAAATCTTCAATTGATAAATCATGCCTCTCCATAAGTCGAGCAAAGTACTCTTCATTTATTTCACTCATGACGACCGTCTCCCATAGGCTGACGTCAGCCCAGGGGCCGGTGGCGCTAACCGCTAGATCGTCAGTGGCGGGATTTATATCTATGGATACCTCTGGTAATTCAATCGCAGCCAGGTGGTCAAGATAATCAGCAGTGAAACGCGCCGTACCATCCTGCGCTTGTAAGCCAGCGAAGTAGGCGATCTCTTCTGGCTGGAAGCCTTGTTTTCGCAGTATGTTTAAGCGGTCTTTTAGTGCAACTGGCGATACGTATTCGGTTAGCGGCTGATCGCTGCGTCTATTTTTTAACGTAAATGTAACTTCCGCATCGGGATGCTTTTCGTAGGCTACATTGCCCATTGTCAATTTGTAAAAATCTAATCCGCGGCTGAGTGTTGGGTACTGTTCATTCATTGTATTATTCTCCCAGCATGCTTAAAATTTCATCGGTCGTGGCGAGTCGTATGCCGCGCAGTCCTAGTCGGCGGAAGCATAACTCGCGGTTTTCTGGGAAGACAGCTTCTGTGGCGTCGGTGATGAGTGTGACTTCAAAGCCATGATCGTAAAGATCGACGGCAGTCGAATCGACGCAAAGTTTATTGTCTTCGCCGTCACCTAGTGCGAGGCCAGTGACGTATACCTCGTCGGCCTTTTGCGCACGAAGCCAGTCGGGAAGTGAGATGCTTGTTTCGGGTTGGTACGCAAGGGCACCGGTATAGCTAGTGTCGTCATCTGGTGACATGCACGGTGTATCACCCTTAATAAAGTGCACGGTGCTACTATCATTCGAAGCATGCAGCTCTGGATGTAGTTCAGCACCGGGCGTGCCGCCAATACAATGGACTGGCCATGTGTTGATATAATTCGGCTCGTCTGAGAAGTGGGCGGTCTGCATTGGATGATAATCCTGTGTCGTCGCAATAGGGTACGCTCTGTCGGCGAATCGCTCGGATAGCTGATTAATCCTGGGTACGATTTTCTCGCCACCATCGACGCCGAGCTCGCCAAATCCCTCTAGCTGCAATCGCTCTCCTTCGCTTACTGGCATAAACCCACGTTGTGTATCGATGATAACTAATGCTTTGTTCTGAAATTTTTCCATCATGCTCTCCTTAAATCAATAAGTGTATAATTAACACTAACTATGCATAATAATATAT
>CAMPJF010000110.1 GCA_946886725.1 uncultured Candidatus Saccharibacteria bacterium
AGGCTACACTAAGTAGCAAAGAAGCATAAGCACTATGTCACGAGATAAAAAACTTATTATTGGTAACTGGAAAATGAACCTCAATACGCATGAGGCGAGTTTGTATTTACATAAGCTATCAACCATGACGGAAGTCCATCGGGATGTCGAAGTGGTGCTTGCTCCGACTCTTTTGGCGCTACAGTCGCTAAGCTTGCAGATTGACCGCCGTCAGTTCAAGTTGGCGGTGCAAAATCTGTACTGGCGTGATCACGGTGCATATACTGGCGAGGTCTCTGCGACGCAGCTTCGTGGGATCGTGGATTATGCTATTGTCGGCCATTCGGAGCGACGCCATGTCTTTAACGAATCAGATAAGGATACGCGCAATAAGGTCCAGGCTTCGATCCGCAATCATATCCGCCCTATATTATGTATCGGCGAAACAGCGAGCGAGCGTGCCGCCGGTGAGACGCATGACATTCTGCACGATCAATTAGTAGGTGGGTTGGCGAACGTCACTAGTGACGAGTTGCAGGACGTCATCATCGCCTACGAACCAGTTTGGGCGATTGGGACGGGTGATAATGCGTTACCGAATGACGTTATAAAAGCAGTGACTGCGATTCGCAGCCAAATCAAACATCTATATGGCGCTGCGGCGGCAAACTCTATTCAGGTACTTTACGGTGGTAGTGTCAAAGCGGATAGTGCGGCTGATTATTTGGCGCTCGATGGGGTCGATGGTCTATTGGTTGGTGGTGCGAGCCTTGACGCGCACGCTTTCATTGAAATTATAAAGAAGGCGCATAATAATTCGTCAGTCGTAAAAAAATAAGGGTGGGAAGATGAGCGATTTGGATTTTGATGAACTAGACAAAGCGGTGAATACGCTAATGGGTGATGTCCCGAAAGTCGATCCGTCAAAAAACGATGAGGTAAAGACGCTGAACATTAACGCTACGCTTCCGCAAGAATCTCGCCCTTCTCTCTCGAATTTAGACTCGGAACTAACAAAGGTTAATGAGTCATCGTCAATAGCTGCGACTACGCCCACTGCCACGGCGCCTGCACCAGTACCTTCTCTTGCTGCTCGACGTGGTGGTAGGTTTATGGATGTTGTCCATCCATCTTCGGACATGAAAGGTGTGGCAAAATCACCAAATGTCACGTCACGACAGGGTGTAACGATCGAGCCGACTCCAGTCGCACCGGCAGGACAATCGACAGCAGCAGGCGGCCGAATGGATGTTGCTAGTACGGCGCAAAACGTTTCAGATGCTGCGTCCGACGCTACTATTGATGCGCATGCGACTTCTGGTGATGATTGGCCAGACCCACTCGATATGAATAATTTTTCCGCAGAGCCAGATACGAGCAGTAGTGTGCAGGTTATCGATGGTAGCCCAGCCGAAGCGTTGCCTGTTGTAGACGAGCTTGAAGATGAGGCTGACCAGCAGCCGCTCGTGTCGCCATTTCTTCCTGACGCAAAAGTAGAGAAGCGACCCCTTGGCGGTGCGCCAGTCGAAGAAACACAGGATGAGGAAGAGAAGCAGGAAGTTTCCCCTGTGCACGATGAGCCGGGTCGTGCCCCTGCGCTGGGCGTTGTCGCAGCTGATGATATCGCTACAGCGGATGCGTCAGAGCAACTTCCAGTAAATCCCGCTGAAATTGAACGACCACTGCCACCCGAATTACAAAGTGATCTGATGGCAATAGAGACTGACGGGGGTACTTCAGCTCTTGCGTCAAATGTGACGGCTACTGATGGTGCACCTTCTGTGGTGTCATCGGAAACAAAGCCAAGTGCGCCCGTAGTGACACCTGGCGATCAAAAGCCAGTTGGTGGATCGGTTGCTACTGCATCGGCAGTAACAGGCCCAACATCGATTCCACAACAATATCACGAGGAGCCGACAACGAGCGATCAGACGAATGGAGCAATCTATGATACCGATTCATATCATCAGCCGCTCGCGCATCCAGCAAAAACCAAATCCGGATGGCTGTGGATTATTTGGATTCTATTATTACTGATGGTTGGCGGCGGTGGCGCTGTTGCACTGTATTTCTTGGGTATTATCTAGCCTGCGACCAACAAAATTCGTTATAATAGATACTAATGGATATATTCAAAGACCTTAATCCCGCGCAAGCCGACGCGGTAAAAACGACGTCCGGCCCGGTGCTTATTTTGGCGGGTGCGGGAAGTGGCAAGACAAAAACCTTGACGCATCGTATTGCGTACCTGATGACGAATGAGCGCGTTTGGCCAAATGAGATATTAGCTGTAACATTTACGAATAAAGCCGCTAAAGAGATGCGCGAGCGTCTGGGTCAATTAATCAGCCAAGAAGGCTCGACGCGGTCATTTATGCCGTGGATGGGGACGTTTCATGGTATTTGCGTACGGCTACTTCGCCAGGATGGGCACACAATCGGGATCCAGCCAAATTATGTGATCTACGACGAGGATGATCGCCAGGGCTTAATTAAACAGGCGATGAAGCAATTGTCGATTGCCGACAAGCAGATCAAGCCGCGTGCTGTCAGTAGTGCTATTTCTAATGCTAAAAATGAGCTAGTTAGCCCTGAGGAATTCGCAACCACCAGTCATTATCCGTTTCAGCAAGCGGTAGCGAAGATCTACGCGTTGTACGAAAAAATGCGCATGGATGCCGGCGCCTTGGATTTTGACGATCTGTTGATCGAGACGGTCCGTTTGTTTCGCGATCAGCCAGAGGTACGCAGTAAATGGCGGTCACAGTTCAAACATATCTTAATTGACGAGTATCAGGACACGAACGCTGCGCAGTATGCGATCGTGAAAAGCCTAGTTGGGGATAGTCGAAATATTTGCGTCGTGGGCGATGACTGGCAGTCGATCTATAGTTGGCGTGGGGCTGATTTTACGAATATTCTGAATTTCGAACGTGATTTTCCAGGGGCGAAGGTGATAAAGCTCGAGCAAAATTATCGTAGTACCGGCGCTATTCTTGAGGCGGCTCATAACGTGATTACGAAAAACCTGCAACGAACTGACAAGGAGCTATGGACGGCCGAGCCAGCCGGCGCGCCAGTGCAGGTGCATCCCGTGTACGACGAGGCGGAAGAGGCGTACATGGTCGTTAGCCGTATTGGCGTCCAGGCGACGATGGGTGCGCGCAAATACGGTGACTTTGCTAT
>CAMPJF010000111.1 GCA_946886725.1 uncultured Candidatus Saccharibacteria bacterium
AAAAATGACTGGTCATATGGGTGCTGAGCAGGTGACTGTTCAGAATCTGGAAGTCGTTCGTGTCGACGTTGAGCGTAATCTGCTTTTAGTCAAGGGTGCTATTCCTGGTGCGCCAGGTGGCGATGTGATTGTGCGTCCGGCAGTTAAAGCGCGCAACAACGCTTAAGTATCCGAGAGGAATCGACGATGGAATTAAATATTGTTACACCCGGCGGCGCTAAAGGTACTTTGAGTGTATCTGAGGTGGCTTTCGGTAGAGAGTTTAATCAGGATCTGGTTCATCAGGCTGTTGTTGCTTATATGGCTGGTGCTCGTCAGGGGACTAAGGCGCAGTTGACTCGTGCCGAGGTTTCCGGTGGTGGTAAAAAGCCTTGGCGTCAAAAGGGTACTGGTCGTGCGCGTGCGGGTACTATTCGCAGCCCGATATGGCGTTCAGGTGGCGTCACCTTTGCTGCCAAGCCGCGCAACCATGAGCAAAAGTTAAATAAGAAAATGTATCGTGCAGCATTGCAATGCATTTTGTCAGAGCTGAATCGTCAGGATCGTTTGGTTGTTGTTGAGAGTTTTGATGTTGATGCTCCCAAAACCAAAAGTCTTGTTCAAAAGTTGGCTCAATACGATTTGTCTGAAGCGTTGATTGTGACTGAGGAAATGAGTGAAAACTTATTCCTTGCTTCGCGAAATCTGCATAAGGTTGATGTTCGTGATGTTCAGGGTGTTGATCCTGTAAGTCTGATTCGCTTTGACAAGGTGATCGTCACTGTTCCTGCTCTGAAAAAATTTGAGGAGATCCTGGGATGAACCAAGAGCGCCTATATAAAGTGTTGCTAGGTCCAGTGGTTTCTGAAAAAGCTGCCGCTGCTGGTGATGCTAGCAATCAAGTCGTCTTCAAGGTGCTTGCAAGTGCAAGTAAGCTTGAAATTAAAGCCGCCATTCAGGCGCTGTTCAACGCTAAGGTTGAAAGTGTGCGTGTGTTGAATGTGAAAGGCAAAACCAAGCGTACCCGCTACGGAGTTGGCACAAAAAGCGATTGGAAAAAAGCTTATGTGCGTCTTGAGCAAGGTCAAGAAATCGACTTTGCGGTAGCTGAGTAAGGGGATTGTTGCAATGGCTATTGTAAAAAGTAAACCAACCTCGCCCGGTCGCCGCTTTGTCGTCCGTGTGGTTAATCCTGATTTGCATAAGGGTGAACCCTACGCGCCGTTGTTGGAAAAGAAGTCTAAAAGTGGTGGCCGCAATAATGCTGGTCGTATCACTACCCGTCATGTCGGTGGTGGTCATAAGCAGCATTATCGTGTGGTAGATTTTCGTCGCAATAAAGACGGCATTCCGGCAGTGGTAGAGCGTATTGAGTACGATCCCAATCGTACGGCCTATATCGCCCTCGTATGCTATGCGGATGGTGAACGTCGCTACATCATTGCGCCAAAAAGTTTGGCTGCCGGTGACAAAATTGAGTCGGGTGATGCAGCTTCTATTAAGGTTGGCAACACTCTGCCAATTCGCAATATCCCGTTGGGTAGTGTTGTTCACTGTGTCGAGCTTAAGCCTGGTAAAGGTGCGCAGATAGCTCGTTCAGCGGGTGCGTCTGCTCAGTTGGTTGCTCGTGAAGGTGCTTATGCCACTTTGCGCTTGCGTAGTGGTGAAATGCGCAAAGTGTTAAGTGAGTGTCGCGCTACATTGGGCGAAGTTTCCAACAGCGAACACAACTTGCGTTCACTGGGCAAGGCGGGTGCTACTCGCTGGCGTGGTGTACGTCCGACTGTGCGCGGTGTTGCGATGAACCCGGTTGATCACCCGCACGGCGGTGGTGAAGGTCGTACCTCTGGTGGTCGTCACCCGGTTTCACCATGGGGTATCCCAACGAAGGGTTACAAAACGCGCAAAAACAAGCGCACCGATAAGATGATTGTTCGTCGTCGCGACAAGAAATAGCGTCGACTTAACAGCTGAGTGAGGAAACAACAGTGCCACGTTCACTGAAAAAAGGTCCTTTTATCGATCTTCACCTGATTAAGAAGGTCGAAGCAGCGATCGCAGGTAATGATCGTCGTCCAATTAAAACCTGGTCGCGCCGTTCCATGATTATGCCGGAAATGGTGGGTTTGACTCTGGCTGTTCATAATGGGCGTCAACACGTGCCGGTCCTGGTCAACGAAGAAATGGTTGGTCACAAACTTGGCGAATTTGCAGCTACCCGCACGTATCGTGGTCATGCTGCAGATAAGAAAGCTAAAAAGCGCTAAGCGCTAAAAGTGCCTACGAGGTAATACGATGGAAGTATCAGCAAAACTTAGCGGTGCTCGTCTGTCGGCGCAGAAAGCGCGTTTGGTAGCCGATCAAATTCGCGGTAAAGGCGTTGAAGACGCTCTTGATATTCTGGCCTTCAGTACTAAGAAGGGCGCAGCAATTATTAAGAAAGTGCTCGAATCTGCAATTGCAAACGCAGAGCATAACGAAGGCGCTGATGTTGACGAATTGAAAGTGTCGACAATTTATGTGGGTGAAGGCACCAGTTTGAAGCGCATTAAACCGCGCGCCAAAGGCCGTGCTGACCGCATTGTTAAACGCACTTGTCACATCACCGTTAAAGTAGCCGACTAGTAAGAGAGCAGGCGTTATGGGTCAGAAAGTACATCCGAACGGTATTCGTCTGGGGATCATCAAAAAGCATACTTCTGTTTGGTATGCCGATGGCACCCAGTACGCCGACAAACTGAATATAGACTTGAAAGTACGTTCGTACATTCAGGAAAAACTTGCCAGTGCATCTGTTAGCCGCGTTGATATTGAGCGTCCGGCCAATACTGCAAGAATTACAATTCATACGGCTCGTCCGGGAATTGTGATCGGCAAGAAAGGCGAAGATGTTGATAAATTGCGTGCTGAAATCAGCAGGCAAATGGGCGTGCCCGTACATATCAACATCGAAGAAATTCGCAAGCCTGATCTGGATGCGGCTCTGGTAGCACAAAGCGTTGCTCAGCAGTTGGAGCGTCGCGTGATGTTTCGGCGTGCGATGAAGCGCGCTGTGCAAAATGCTATGCGCCAAGGTGCTGAAGGTATCAAAATCCAGGTGGGTGGTCGCTTGGGTGGTGCCGAGATTGCTC
>CAMPJF010000112.1 GCA_946886725.1 uncultured Candidatus Saccharibacteria bacterium
GCTGTTCATCGCCGCGCTTGACGCGGGCTAAGACGTGTGGCACAGCTTTACCCGCGGTTACTTCACCGCCAGCGATCACTTCATCCTTAAGTGTGCGGAAGATGCCCTTAATGGTCAGTTTGCCAATTTCCGTCTCGACCACCTCTGGAGCTAACATTGCCTCCATAGAGTCACGTGCATCATCGAGCAGTTCGTAAATAATCTTAAAGATACGCACCTGCACTTTATCGCGCATCGCCAGACGCTTTACGGCCGGTGGCAGCTCAACATTAAAACCATAAATAATCGTGTCGCTGTCGGCTGCCATACGAATATCACTCTCTGAAATACTGCCGACGCCGCTACCGATAATCCGAAGGCGGATTTCACCGTTCGTGTCGACAAGACGTAAACTATCCATCACTGATGTTAATGAGCCTTGAACATCGGCTTTAACAATAACGTTCACTTCTTGGGTGTCATACTTTTGATTCATCATCTTCAAAAGATCCGCGCCGGTCACGTTCGTACTGGCGGCGTTCTTTTCGCGTTCAATACGCGCCTTTTCAGTCGCCAAACGAGCGTCTTTTTCTTTTTTAACGATAGTAAAAACGTCACCAAACTGTGGTAGCTCCTTAAAGCCAGTGACGGTCACTGGGGTTGATGGGCCGGCCGATTTAATTGCCTTACCGCTAAAGTCAAGAAGCGTCCGGACTTTGCCGTAGGCGGTACCCGCAACCATAAAATGGCCAGGCTTTAGTTCACCCTGTTGAACGAGCAGGCCGACGACTGGACCACGGCCCGTCTCCATGTGCGATTCAATCACGAGCCCTTCGGATGGAACGTGAACATCTGCTTTTAATTCTTCAATGTCAGCAACAAGCAGTACCGTATCGAGAAGCGACTCGATACCCATTCCGGTCTTTGCGCTCACTTCTACCATAGGCACGTCACCACCCCATCCCTGGGCGTCAGCAATAACACCGTGTTCGGCAAGCTGCCCCATCACAAGCCCTGGATTTGCCGCTTCTTTATCCATTTTATTGATTGCGACAACCATCTTCGCATTTGCCGTCTTTGCAAATCGAATTGCCTCGACCGTCTGCGGCATCACGCCGTCATCTGCCGCAACTACGATAATCACGACATCAGTCAGTGTCGCACCGTGCTGACGCAAGGCAGCAAACGCCTCGTGCCCCGGCGTATCCAACAGTGTGATAGTGCGATCCTTGCGGACCGTTTGATAAGCGCTAATGTGCTGAGTAATACCGCCAGCTTCGCCGTCAACAACCTTTTGCGCAAGAATCGCATCAAGAAGACTCGTTTTACCGTGGTCAACATGCCCCATAACAGCGACAATCGGTGGGCGATCTACTGCCTTATCGCTAAGTTCATGCACCTTACGTTCAGTAGTCGAACTCGCTTCTTTTTTCTGCAGCTCGACATCAAGTCCGAGCTCTTCGACAATAATTGTCGCTGTTTCAAAATCAATTCGTTGGTTGATAGTTGCAACGATACCGTTCTTAAACAACTCACCAATCAAAGTAGTGACGGGCAAATTGAGCGTTTCAGCCAATTCGCCAACAGTAATTGAGTCAGCGACAACAAGTACTTTTTCTTGGCTCATTATGAAGCTCCTTTCTGCCCGTCACCATTTGTGACGGATTACACCCTGTTTTTATTAACGGGGTTTATTTCTTTTTTTTGTCAGTAAGACTTAGTGAAATCTTACGGTTGTCTTTGTCGACATCAAGCACAGTAAATGCCTTGCGCTCGTTTAATGTAAAGACTTTTTCAGGATCGACGTCGTTGCCGTCACCAAGTTCGGAAATGTGAACGAGAGCTTCGACTGCCGGGCTGATCTGTACAAATGCACCAAATGGCGTAATACGAGTAACCGTACCTTCAACGTCAGCGCCAGATTTAAACTGTTCGACTTCATCAAGCCATGGATCCTGAGAAAGTTGCTTCATGCTCAGGCTAAGGCGATCTTTATCGATTGAAATAATTTTCGCTTCGATAGTCTGACCAACCTTCACGTAGTCGCTTGGGTTGTTTACGCGCTCCCAGCTAATTTCTGAGATGTGAACAAGTCCTTCAATACCCTCAACGTTCACGAAGACACCAAAGTCAACAACGCCAGTAACGATACCCGTCACCTTATCGCCAACAGCAAGCTTTTCAAATCGTGCCGCAAGGCCGTCCTTGATTGCTTCCTTTTCGCTAAAGATCAATTTGTTTGCTTTGCGGTCGCAGTCAAGAATACGAACCTTTAATGTCTGACCAACAAGACTATTCAAACGCTGTAAGATTTCGTCTTTGTCGCTACTGCCGACACGCGGGTAGTGCTCGGCTGAAAGCTGTGATACTGGCAAGAAGCCGCGAACGCCTTCAAACTCTACCAGTAGGCCACCGCGGTTTGCGTCGTATGGAGAAACGTCGATCACATCGCCGGCTTCCATCTTCGCTGCAACATCATCCCATCCACGATCCTTCGCAGCTTTTCGCAGTGAAAGAAGTGAGTAGCCATTATCAAGCTCTGCGTCTACGACACTAGCCGTAACTTCATCACCCTCTTTTAATGCACGAGAAAATCCAACCTCGCGGCGTGGAACAAATCCAACACCCTGTGCACCTAGGTCGATAAGAACTTCGTGTTTGCGAAGTGTTAGTACTGTACCGGTAATTACTTCACCAGCTGTTAATTGCTTGACGCTGTCACCTTCGGCAGCGAGCAAATCATCCATTGTTATTGTGGCTTTTGCCATAAGTCTTAGTAAGACTCCTTCCTTAATTGATATTTCTGAAGCACGCTAAATACAGCGCTCCTAGATTATTACCTATTGTACCCCAGATGAAGGCGCAAGTCAAAGAGTTGCCGTACGACCACGCGATCGCACATATGCAACAGTCATACCAGCAAGCACGCCAAGCCCTAGAATTGCACTAATGCCATCGGTAGAACCAGTCTTTGGCAGTTCCGTTGCGAGCGGTGGCGTCACTGGTGTTGGAGCGGCAGGCTTAGACGCCTCTTTTTTTTCAGCTTCCTGCTTGGCGTCAGCCTTTTGCTGCTCGGCTTTTTTTGCAGCCTCTTCTTT
>CAMPJF010000113.1 GCA_946886725.1 uncultured Candidatus Saccharibacteria bacterium
GCATAAATCCATCTACGCCGTACCGCGACGCTAGTCGATATGACGATGCGAACGTTCGTATTTTGCCGTCCTGCTTGATCTGCGCTTGGCCACGCGCCAGTTGCGGAAGGGTTTCGAGGAGCGCGGCATACTGCGTGTATAGATTTTTGACATTCGTTATCGGAGTATATATAGACGACAATTCATCGATCGTCGCATCCATTTTTTTCTGGTGGTGAGGGTCTGCTCTGCCGATTATGGCTCCATTTGTGACGCTTTCGAGTGTGAATATATCAGCCATCGACACTTGGGGAGCGGTCGATGAGGCGATTTGATCGGCGATGTCTAATGCGATTGCCGGCCTGCCATCGGGCTTGTTGCGAAGAATGCGCCCCATGCGTTGACGAGCTGCAACGAGTGAGCGAGTTGGCCGGGCATTAATGATAACGTTGGCGCGCTGACTGTCCCACCCCTCAGTCAGGACGTCTATGTACGTTAACGCATCTAGCTCGCCTCTTTCTAGTTCGGCGTAATATTTTTGCCGGACGGCCGCTGGAATTGCGCTAGTAATCGCAACGGCGCGAATTGGTCGCAGATCTCCGTCGGCGTTTGTAATGATCTGTTCGGATAACTGTTCGGCGATATGCTGTGGGTGGAGCATATCATCACCCGGAATGCAGGCGATAATCGGTGTATTGCCTGCCTGAACAAGTTGCTTGGCAATGTTAATAATCATGGAATTACGCTCATGATTATAGATTAGTTCTTTCAGGCTTTTATTCTCATATTCACCTAGCGCTCCAACCATAAACTTCTGTACGTTCGTCGACGGTGCGGCAAGCGTAACGGGGATAACTGGTGACAGCATATTGAGCATGATCGCCTCTTTCAGGTCGAGCTGATGGATAAGATGTGGGAGTAGCATCGCTAAACTGCGCGAGGCGGTGTATTCCGGTGTTGCGGTAAAGCCGATGATGAGCTTATCTTCAGTGATGTCCTGCAAAATCCGGCGACTACCAATACCAAGCGCCTTATGTCCCTCATCTAGGAAGATGATGTCGAACTGTTCGTTAATTCGGTTGACGATGCGCGTCTGCCTGGTGCCATCTTTTTTTAAAACAGTAACGGGCATCGCTGCTAGTTTGGCAAGTGAGGCGTACGTCGTAATAGTTACTTGCGCTTTTAATCCCTTTAATCCTGACGGCGTATCGCTATAAAACGTTCCAACTGACATTTCCGGTGCAAACCCAGCAAAGCCTTTGTCGCCGCTTGTACCGCCTTGCGTTTGTCGAACGAGGTCTTTGGTTGGGGTGACAACAAGGATTTTTGGTGGCTTGTCATCCTGGTAGCTAAACGCTTCGGCAAGTGTCACGAACAGTACGGTCTTGCCCGTCCCGGTTGGCGCTTCGATATAGCCCCGCTTGCCGCCGATCTCTAAAAAGCGCGCCGTGTCATGAACAATTTTCTTTTGATATTCGTACAATACCTCACCTTTTTGGTTATCGGCGATGTAGCGTTCTAGGTTGCGAAAAAACCGCTCGCTACGTTCGTTCGGCTGATTTTCCGGATACGGGACTATCGCTGACATGGTGTTTTTCATCGATGTATAATTATACCATTTTATGATTCATGTAAAAACTAGCTTATAGATCTCTAAAGCCTAAGATAGTTTACGGTGAGTATCGATAACGCAGAATGTTGGCGTATTTCGAACGAGACTAATTAATCTTCTGTGCCTAAAGATATTATTTTTTCATCTTCTATTTTATTAATCTCACCTTTAACGGTGATTAATTCGGTCTTACTGGATTCAAGAGATTTTTCCAGTATTTTAATATCCGATTCTGCTGCAATAACATCCTTAGCTACTTCTTCTTTAAATAGCCGCTTGCTCCATAGGTTGTAGATAGTTAAAGTGTTTTTGTAGTAGCCAGACTGATTAAAATGGTTAAGTGGTGTTAGATATGGCTTTATGATATCGCAAAAAACTACCCCAAGTGCCGTGTAAGCACTTTTCTCGTCAGCGAGACCTGAAGAAAAGGTTGAGGCAAAAGACTCAATAAGATTATAGGCTTGTCTCTTTTTGTCAAACGCCAGACGAATGTCGAGTGTGTATTTATTTCGGCTATGGTCATTTTTTAAGTCATATTCGCCTATATTTTTGGTATCAATGGCGTCAAAATCGATGCTATTATCGTCATCAAGTTTAATCGACTGCAATAGATTCCTATCCTCTCTAGTGAACTTATGTTTTTCATATTCCGGTAAGATAACTTCGAAGAATGATCGAACAGCTTCGTTAGAGGCGCGCAGCGCATCTCGTTTAGACTCTAGATTCAGAGTCTTCCGTGCAAAATCTATTTGCTTAAGGCCAACTTTTATCTGCTCGAGGCCTTTATATGCTAAATAAACAATGCCAATTGCAGCAAGGTAACTTAATCCTTCAAGAATTTTTATCAGTAGCGTAAAATCGTTTGACGACATACTTGCTAATATACCTGAACAGTCTTAAATAACATAGTTCTTATGCTTATGTGTGACTATCAATAATCTTACTTTAATACTGAAGAATGCTTTTAGTGTGCTTTCGCACGATAAAGATGCGCGACGATAAGATAAGATGCATTGTAAAAAATCAGGCCGTCGGCACCTATTACAATGCTAATTATTCGCATATCACTGCCTCTTATTTGTACAGCTATCCTTCAATGGGAGTGCGATTTCATTTTGATGATTCCGCTTTCGTCTCGTCCGCAACGAGCATGACGATACCCCCCACAGTAAACTCGCTTTTAAGTCGTGACACGATCCTACCTTTATCATAGAACGTCTTGTAGAGGCCATCTTTTCCGCGAATGCGATACGTCGTTTCATAGACGTCAGACTTTCCGCTAATCAAATTTGTCATTGATGTCATCGCTGCAGGCAAATCCTCTGGATGTACGAGATCTGTAAAGTGTGTGTAGTGGAAAAAATTTTCTGAAGTGTAGCCGAGCATGCGAGTTTTATTTTCCGAAAAAAAGACAGTACCGCTAGGAAACTCGATTTCCCACCAGGCTATATCGGCCGCATGCAAAGCATCTTCTA
>CAMPJF010000114.1 GCA_946886725.1 uncultured Candidatus Saccharibacteria bacterium
CAGTCGTTCGCGCGGCACGTTATGGCTTTCCGATGATGTTGGCGATTATTGGTGGCGCTCCTGATCGATTCATTCCGTACACCGAACTCTACCGTCAAGCCGCACAGCAACTTAATACACCTGCTCACCCCGTCGGCGTCCATTCACCAGGTTTTATTGCAGAAACCGACGAAGAAGCTCGTCGCATCGCATGGCCATGTTATAAAACCAGCTATGATCGCATCGGCAAATCTCGCGGATGGGCACCCTTTACTAAAGACCAGTTCGAACAAGAAATCGAGCACGGCTCGATGTATATCGGCTCGCCCGAGACGGTCGCACGCAAAATTGCACGTACGATCACGCTACTGGGTGCGGGTCGGTTTGATTTGGTGTATGGTGGCGGGCCTATGCCGGCGAGTGCACGCATAAAAATGGTTGAATTGTACGCGACAAAAGTAATCCCGCTTGTGCGCGATTACTTATCGAAAACAACAGAAGGGTAATGTGCGCGTGACTAGTTCTAAGATTGGAATAATTGGTGCGGGCAAACTGGGTGTAGTACTAGCGCAACTCGCGCTAAAGGTTGGATACACGGTGTATATTGCCGGCTCGGGCGATTCTCAAAAGATTATGTTGAGCACAAAAGTGCTGACACCTGGTGCAATCGCCGTCACGGCGAGTGAAGCAGCACGCCTGGCGGATATCATTATTCTTGCATTACCGCTTAGTAAATATAGCACGCTCCCGCGCAAGGACATGCACGGAAAGTTGATTATCGACGCGACAAATCATTGGTGGGAGATTGATGGCGATCGCGATCACCTACTACCGACGGACACCTCGTCCAGTGAAGTAATTCAGGCATTCCTGTCGCAGTCACGGGTAGTGAAAGCATTTAGTCATATGGGTTATCATGATTTGCACGACGAGAGCAAACCTGCCGCAGCCACGAATCGAAAAGCAATTGCTGTCGCAGGCGATCACCTGGCGGACGTGAAGATTGTTGCCGCATTGGTCGATGCAGTAGGATTTGACCCAGTTATACTCACGTCACTAGAAGAGGGTAAATATCTTGAACCTGGTAACGCGGCGTTTGGCGCGAACGTTAATGCGGATACATTACACACGATACTAAATGCCTCGATTAGCACATTGCCATCCAGGAACGCACAGCAACACCCGCTAGGTAAGCATACTATTTAGTCGATAGCGTCGTGGTTGCCTTGCCCGTTAATCGCGCAAGCTCACTGTCTATATATCGTTCGTCGACTGCACCGCGGTAAAATACACCCATAAGTACACCGATGAGGACGAAGATCAGTCCAATACTAAAACCAACATACACGGCAGGGTTAGATACCTGACCGTCTTCATTCGTGAAGGCCGCGACAACATCACCCTGTTGCGAATATCGAAGCTTCACTACATCGCCGACTTGATATGTGTTCTTGTTAGGCTGCGAGAACAGCGGCACGATTTGCTCACCCCGAATCGTAACGATAGGGGTGAACTCTGGATCATCGGCGTTCTTCGTATGCTGTTGCTGTAGACTCTCGACCACGAACTCACCCAAGCGACCATTAGGTCCGTTCAATTCACGCACGTTCGCCCCCAACCCAAGCATAGAGATGATGAAGAATACCCCAAGGACGCCGAAAATAGCTGGGATAAACCATCGTTCCGACTTGCGACCTGGCGTACCATTACGGACATAGTAGCGACTCTCACTCGGCGCATTCGCTCGGATATATTTACACAGTCGTCTTTGCCATGCATGCTCGGACTCGTTAGGTTGGCGATCCAGGGAAGCTGATTTTGACATGACTACTTAACAACCACCGTTTTATAAAACTGCTTAACATCCGACTCGACTGATTGGATAAGCTCAATCGCTTGCGTGCGCATATCGCTATCCGAATTTCGCATGGTCGCCAGTTCGTCCAAACAACTGTTTTCTGTTGGATATTCGATCATTCTCACTGACGTGCTCATTGTCGCAACGATAACATTTTCTATCTCCGCTCGTTCTCCATTCGCACCACACAGTCGAGTAACAACGTCCGTATCGGCTGCACGTAAAAAGTCCTCGACGCCACTGTGGGACAAATCAACATAATCCATGCCTTTTTCCGACTCGGCAAAAATAATACTCCGGTTGCCGTCGGTATTGTCATAAATGGCGGTTTTGCCGTTTGGAAGATCGGTGGTCATTTTTTCAAGATTGATGGTGGAATCTATCTTGGTGTCATCGTTATCTGCAACGACAACAGAATCATTATGAAGGCTGTTTTGTCGCTGAATGTACGCATATGCCGCAAAGGCAGCCAATACGATCAATACGGCAGCAACGATCAAAATAGTACGCTTACGAGATGCAGACGGACGTAGGGGTGAGGTAGGTTGGTTCATTATTTACTTTCTGCTTAGATTTATCTCTCTATTTTACAGTGTTCCGTGAATGAGGTCCAATGCGATCGCAGCGGTGGAGAACGGACTTTATTATCCGCGAGATTTCTCGTATGATAGACGCATGAAACAAGTAATCGTTGTCCACGGCGGCACGACATTCGCCACATACGATACCTACCTAGAGTATCTGCGCACAAAGTCGATTAAACTAGAACGCCTAATATATGCGTCAACCTGGAAAGACACCCTGCAGTCAGACCTAGGTGATAACTACCAGGTTTTATTGCCAACGATGCCAAATAAAACGAACGCTAAGTATAGTGAATGGAAGTTATGGTTCGACCGTATCATTGAGGTTGTTGACGACAATTGCATATTAATTGGACATTCATTGGGAGCAGTGTTTTTAGCAAAATACCTATCGGAAACCGCCTGTCCGAAAATAATTTCAGGGACAGTGCTGATTGCCGCCCCGTTCAAGGATGAGTCGACAGAGGACCTGACTGACTTCAAGCTTAATTCAATATCCGACATGTTTATCCGACAGGCAGGACGCGTCATCTTTTTTAATGGCGATGACGACCCGATCATACCACTAAGCGAACGGGATGCGTATAAGGCAAACCTTCCTGATGCTGAGTTCCATACGTTG
>CAMPJF010000115.1 GCA_946886725.1 uncultured Candidatus Saccharibacteria bacterium
CGTAGACATAGGTATTTATTCCCCCCTCTAGCCCAGTCGGGTCGCTCTGCAAATAGCGTCCAATGCTTGCGTCATAGTAACGATGCCAGTTGTACCACAATCCGCTCTCATTATCGTAATATTGGCCTGGAAAACCTATGTTGAATCCGCCGATTGAATTGGTCGTCACTTTTCGGTCAAATGCTTCATTGTTGGCACGCCACACCACAGATTGGCCACTGTTCGTGATGACTTCTGGCCGTCCCAAGTGATCGTTGTGCACAAAATATAGCTGATTATTGCGTACTAACCCAACCACCTGTCCTTTAAAATGAATGTAAGTACTGGTAATTGCAGTAGAACCACTGACGACATTTCCGTTATACCAAGTCATGCCACCTTCGCCAGCTAACCGACCGTCTTGATGATAGAGATAATGTGAAGACTGCTTTGAGTAACGGTAAATTGCGTCTTTAAATATTCGCTGATTGTATGCGTTGTAGCGGTAGCTGACACTTGTGTAGCTAGTGGGGTAATCATACTTCGACAAGTGATTGAATGCATCGTAGGTGTAATAATACCAAGGGGTAGTAGCGCCCACGGACGCAGTGTTGCCATTCGGATCATATTGGTATGATCGTGTAAGGCCGCCACTAACATTGCTCAAGCGATTGTTGGTACTCGCGATCGTGTAATTGTTGGTGACGCCACCTTTAGTATGAGACAGTCGGTTCCCGTTCGCATCATAAGTCCAGCTCTGATTACCCAAACCTGAGGTTACGGTTTTCAGGCGGGATGCTCCGTCATAGGTAAAGTCCTGGGTTGCGGTCGTGTTAATGGCGTTAGTGATCTTTTCGATCTCTCCACCCAAATTGTAATCGACAGTCAGATCTTGTATGCCCGCTGTTTTGATTGTCCTGATCAATCCGTCAGCATCATGACCCAATGATCGCGCCAGTCCGTTACCGAACTCGAACGTGTTATGTGTTGGATTATCCTTCGTGGTATCGGTAATCACATCAAGCCAACTACCATTGACATAGGCTTCAACCCTATTATTTTTGTTGTGGATATCATAGCCATATCGCAATTTGACGCCGTTAGGATATGTTTCCATGTGCAGCCGACCATAAACATCGTAATCATAGGTAATCGTGTAACTTACTGCGTTAATGATGCTAGTTTGTGTTTTTATTTGTCCAAGGCGAGTGTACCCATACGTGATCATTCCCGAGCTACCTGAGACCGAACACAATCTACCAATACCATTTAAGCAGTCATTGCTGGAGTCGCCATAAGTGTATTGAATTGTTTGTGTCGGTTTTCCCTGGCCAGCGGCAACGATATTCGTGAGCCGATTCTGTGCATCATAGGTGAATGTAGTTACCACGCCATTAGCTTGTGTGCTACTGCTAACCAACCCATTAGGTAGATGGGTATAGCTGGTATGGTTTGTGTCGGGACTAGTGAGTGAATCTCGCTCGCCCACGCCATTGTTGAGATAATCCGTGGTCAGGTTACGTGGATCTTCCACACTATCTAGTATTCCTGCATCGTCATAGCCGTAATCTACTACCTCATTCAGATGATTGGTCGCTGTATCAATTACATTATCGGGAGTGTAAGTAAAAGTGGTGAGTCGATTTAAAGCATCTTTGCTTGTGACAAGATTTTTGTTCTCATCATATGTGTAGTTCCACTTGCGGCCGGCCCATCCAATATCGGCCGTTAAATTTCCATGATTGTCGTATTGGTGTGATCGCTTTACGCTTACAGCAGGCGGTATAACAGTTCCGGGGGGGCATGATGGCGCACAAACGCTCGAATTTATCGGAAAAACCTCTTTCTCTGCCGTCAAGTTGCTCAGCAGATCATATTCATACTCTACCCATCTATCAGTGAACGGCGTTCCCAGATTTAATGGACGGCGAGTTTTTATCAACCGACCCGCTGCATCATAGGTGTGAGAGATATAACCTGAATTGGGATAATTTATCTTTGTTAATTTATCCAATCCGTTATATTCATAATTGGTCACTATTGGATTAGTGCCATTTTTATCCAACGTCAAATTAAGTAAGCGGTATTTCCCGTCATATTCGTAACCAGTCTCAACTCCATTTGCATCTGTAATAGTTGTCGGACGATCGCCAGTTCCATCATAACTATAGGTCGAACCGATACCATCACTATCCAGAATCGATACCAAATCTCCGGCGGTTGAGTAGATGTACGTAACGGTATCAGCAACATCAGACCGAGGGCCATCAACAGTTTTGGTATGAACTAAATTATTGGGGTGAAATGTATAGGTGTACGTAGTGGTACGCTCTACTCCAGATTCATCCTTGACCGAAACGGACTTCAAGCGATGATGAGCTTCGGCTCCATAATAAGTATAAATCACTTCACGAAGAGGGATTGAACCTGCCGCCGGACATAGCTCACCAGTCTTGCACGTGACACCCGGGATAGCGCCATACCATAAACGTTCTTTTGATAATCGATTCTGTGAATCCCAGACGTATTCTTTTGTTCTTCCATTAAAATATTCGGTTTTAATGCGTGACGCATAATCGTATGTATAGCTGGTCCGCGCACCTTTCCCGTCTTCCTTGTACAACAATTGAGATGTATTCCCGATGTACTCGGAAACAGCTGACGCGCCCGGACATTGGGTGGTCGCATCTCGCTGAATATTCTTGAGCCGCTTGGTGCCCGGATTGTCATAGACATATGTTGTCTTACCTCCTTTTGCATTCGTAACTATGGTTTTATTAGGTTCGTAGATGAACGTCGATTTCTCGACCCCCAAAACCATTCCGCTAGTCTTCACCCTATCGCCATCATAGGGTGGGCCACTGTTGGTAGGAGTATGATAAGTGTACTCGGTGTGTTGAACACCATTGATAGTTATGCCGTCAATCTTATAGCCCGTGTATATGTATTCCTTTTCATCCCCGTTCGCATACGTAACCTTTTCCAAACGTATACCGTAGTCATAGGAAATTTCGTGTCCGAAATCATCAGTAATTGAGGAAACCTT
>CAMPJF010000116.1 GCA_946886725.1 uncultured Candidatus Saccharibacteria bacterium
CCTAGCAGCAATCAGTATTGTTGCTTACAACGGTGTACAGAACCGCGCGAAGACAAGCTCTGGTCAATCACTCGCTAGTACCGTAGCCAAGAAGCTTGAAGCATACAACTCTATTAATTCAGCATACCCTACTACCAAGACTCAGATACAGGGTACTGCAGAATCTAAGATCGACGGCCTTCCAGCGGCAACAACAGCCGGAACAGAGCCTATCGTTGTTCCAAATACCGATACAATCATGAGCGCCACTGCGCTACTATCAGGCACGGCCAATGGTGGTAAAAGCGTACGCATTAGCGGCACAGCAGCTGGCGGCAACGTCTACTACTTCGACTATACAACTAGCGCCGAAGTAGCCATAAAGTACGGCCCATAATCGTACTAAGCAATATAAAAATAACGGAATGTAAGTCCGTTATTTTTATATTCCGCAAATCACACAATCAGTATATTTGCATTAACGCTTATGTTTAAGTAGAATAAACCCAGATATGTCGAAGATCAGTATGCGCGCCATGAAGCAAAAACAATCACTAGACCATGGACTTGGATTCACCATCGTCGAGCTATTAGTCGTGATCGTTATTATCGGCATACTAGCGACAATCACCATCGTCTCCTACAATGGCGTCCAGAATAAAGCACGCACCGCATCCGCACTTACTAGCGCCCAAGAAGTACAGAATAGAGCCGACCTCTACGCGGCCGATATCGGCAACGGAGTCTACCCAACGAATGGCACGGCATTTGAGGCAATTGCTACAGCAGAAGCTGCATCATTAACACCCGCTATCAAACTACTGCTAGGTACGGTCGTACCATCAGCCACTGCGCCTACCGCATTAATCTATCAGCAGTGCACATCATCAGGTGCACGGGTTGGCTACTGGGACAGCACGACAAAAGCCCTCGTATATTTATATGCTGGAAACGCCACTAGTACTACCTCATGTTCGGCCGCAGGGTAATACTGCAGATAATTTCAACTCGAACTTTCATTATTCTAAAATACTTGTGCTTGCACTGCCGACGTAGTATATTACATACATACAATAAATAACCTAGGGGGCAATAACAAACATGAACATCAACCTTAACACTAAAGAACGCGGTTTTACTATCGTTGAGCTTTTGATCGTTATCGTGGTAATCGGTATCCTAGCAGCAATCAGTATTGTTGCTTACAACGGTGTACAGAACCGCGCGAAGACATCAAGTGCGCAGTCGGCAGCAACTAGCGTTGCAAAAAAAGCCGAAATCTACAATACCGACGACACGACAACTGGCTACCCAGCTACACTTGCAGCACTGACTGGCGCAGCATCTACGACAACGTACGCCGTAACGGGCGTAACAGCAGCAACACCCCCACTATCGAACACAACAGCACAAAACGGCGTTGCCTTCTATAAGTGCGGGGTTGCCGCAGCTGCCGCAGCGACAAGTGCAGCAACCGTTACCGTCCAGACTGGAGTCCGCGTTGACTACCGTGATTACGGAACTAGCACCGATAAATCCGTTACTGCAGGCGTAACATCTGGCACACAGAACACTTACAACATCACTTGCTGGATTTCAAACTCTTAGTCAACAATGTTTTATAAAATAGCTCGGCGACTGCCGAGCTATTTTAGTTACAAAATCGTCTGCCGATCGCTTGGTAAAGGAAATTGTTGAACAAAACTCTTCACCTCGTTTCGCAATTCACTCAAGACGACACTATCTTCGCGTGCGTCAATCGCCTGCTTCATCCAATCGGCAATCTGTTGCATATGCCCTTCGCGCAACCCGCGCGTCGTGATCGCTGGTGTCCCTAATCGAATACCACTGGGTGTAAAGCGTGGCAGTGGATCATCAGCGACACTATTGGCATTTAACGTCAATCCGATCTTATCCAAAGCAATCTCAGCGTCCTTGCCATTAACACCAAAACTTTTATGTACGTCCGCCAAAATCAGGTGATTACTTGTGCCCCCTGTAATCAGCTGGAATCCGTGGCCCTGCATCGCCGTAGCTAGCACATCGGCATTCTTAATAATCTGCGCAGCGTATTCTTTAAACTCTGGCCGCAATGCCTCGCCAAACGAAACCGCCTTGGCGGCAATGACATGCATGTGCGGACCGCCTTGCATACCTGGGAACACCGCACGGTCAATCAGTGTCGGAATATTCTCGATAGTCTTTTCGGGCGCTTTAAGTGGATTACTGACGATACCCTTGGATAAAATGAGTCCGCCGCGTGGACCACGAAGTGTCTTGTGTGTCGTCGTCGTTATGACATGAAAGCCGTACTCAAACGGATTCTTTGCAGCCCCGCCAACAATCAATCCAGCGATATGCGCCATGTCGGCCATCAGCAAAGCCCCTACTTCGTTACCAATAGCGGCAAACTTTTCGTAATCAAGTTCGCGTGGATACGCGCTAAATCCAGCCAAGATAATCTTTGGCTTGTGCTCAAGGGCAAGCGCACGTAGCTCGTCGTAGTCGATTTCACCCGTTTCGATATTCTTCATTTTGTAACGGACAAAGTTATATAGTTGCGCACTACGAGTGACGGGCGCGCCGTGCGTTAAGTGCCCACCATGCGAAAGGTCCATCGCAAGCACCGTATCGCCAGGATTTAACCAAGCGCTATACACCGCCTCGTTTGCTGGTGCGCCAGAGTGCGGCTGAACGTTGGCATGGTCAGCGCCAAACAGCTGCTTGGCGCGATCAATTGCCAGTTGTTCTATCTGATCTGTGAACTCCTGACCACCGTAATAGCGCCGGCCCGGATAGCCTTCGGAATATTTATTTGTCAGTTCACTCCCGAGCGCTTTCAGGACGTCACTAGAAACGTAATTCTCACTGGGGATTAACTCTAATCCATCGCGTTGACGCTGTCGCTCACCTAAAATCAAATCTTCAATTTGCGTATCTTGCATGCCGTATTCTCCTATTCACTCAAGTATATCATTCTTTAATAATATATCGT
>CAMPJF010000117.1 GCA_946886725.1 uncultured Candidatus Saccharibacteria bacterium
AATATCCAGATATCGCGCAGCGCCTTGTTCGTGAAGGCCATATGATTGCGAACCATACCTTCAATCATGTGGACTTTGATTTTGTGAGTGCGCTTCAGGGGCAGCAAGAAATTAATCAAACTCAGCGGGTCATTACCGCCACAACCGGTCAGGTGACGGCGTTTTTCCGCGTGCCATACGGCGGCGGGACGGATCAGTCGTTTCGTAATAGTATTTTAGGATTACTGACGGCGCAAGAGATGGGGTATGTCGTTACGTCATATGATTTCGATAGCAATGATTGGCAGTTTACCGCTAATTATCCGCACGAATACCCAGTCTTTAACGGCGATGACATTGTCGTGCTCGTTCATGACAGTGGTGGCGATCGGACACAGACGATCAGTTATGTCAAAGAGCTGATCAGTCGCGCCCGTAGTAGTGGTTATACGTTCGCGAGCCTGGACGAACTATACAATCAATCCCCTACTTTGGTGGAGATTCAGGCGGCGACGACCGCCGACAAGGCTGCTCTAACAGCCGCGAATGCAGTGTTGGTGTGGCCGCAAAACGCTATCGCCGGACTGTTTAGCGTAAGTATTCTATCAATTATTATGACGACTTTTCTCAATATTATTTTGGCGGGAAAGTATAAAAAGAAAACAAAGAAAACACACAAGCGCCGGGCGCCTAATTATTCGCCGCTAGTGACAGTTGTCGTTCCTGCATACAACGAAGGTAAGGTTATTATTCAAACAGTCCGCTCGTTACTGCGATCACGATACAGGAATATTGAGGTCATTATTGTCGATGATGGATCGACCGACGACACGTGGCAGATTGCGCAGACGCTTGCCTCGCAATTTGCCCGAGTAAAAGCGATACATCAGATGAACGGCGGAAAATCGTCCGCGCTTAATAATGCGATTGCTCACGCCAAGGGTGAGATTATTATTAGTGTCGATGCCGATACGATATTCCCGCCGACGACCATTACAAAACTTATTCGACACTTTCGGGATGAAGAAGTGGGCGCAGTAGCGGGCGTGGTGAGGGTTGGTAATGTCACTGGTATGGTGACGCGGTGGCAGGCGCTTGAATACATGCTAAGTATTGCAATCGACCGTAATGCGCAGGCGTATTTGAATTCGGTGATGATCATACCGGGCGCCTGTGGGGCGTGGCGAAAAGAGGCTATACTGGCGGCGGGCGGGTTATCGCACAGTACGCTGGCCGAGGATTGTGACTTGACATTAAGCGTTCAGCGGCTAGGCCGCTACAAGATATTGCAAGATAACGAAGCTATCAGCTTTACTGAAGCGCCGCAAAAAATTAAAAGCTTGGTCAAGCAGCGATTTCGTTGGACGTTCGGTAGCATCCAGGCATTATGGAAACATCGCAGTATGTTATTTGATTGGAAGTATGAATGGCTAGGGACATTGTTTATGCCTAGTGCGATCATTTCGATTGCTATTCCATTCTTTTTCTGGCCGATACTTATATTCATTAGCGTTCAAAATGTACTTAATGGTGACTACATGGTTATCGTCATTTACTTTGTCGTGTCGCTTCTATTGCAATTTGTCATTGCGATAATCGGTACTGCCATGGCACACGGAAAGCCGTCGTATATTTTCGCAGTACCCTTTGCTCGTTTTATTTATGGACCGATACGAACATATATTCTCTATAAGACAATTTTAACAGCACTCAGGGGAACCTATGTTGGATGGAACAAGCTTGTTCGAACCGGAACGGCTGCTTATTCAGTCAAAGACCGATTGCAGCGTAATTAGTATTCCTACGGCAAGATGAGGTCAAGTTTTTCATTAATATCGTATATTTCTTGAACAGCGCGAAGCTTATTGGTCGTTTGGCCGTATGTTGTGTCAGCTAAGGTATTGAGCTGGGTATTGGTCGACTCGATATCTCGTACCGATCCGTAAATGATGTCATCTACGGCGACATCCATTCCATACGCCAGTCCGTTTAATTGTGTCGTCAGTTGCCGAAGATTTTGAATGGTCGAGTCTTTCATCGTCAGTAATTCGGTCGGGGCTTTTTGGGTAGAGAGCGCATCTGCTTCTTTTTGAATATTAGCAGCCATTTGTCGGAAATAGGCGGACTGACCAGAGTAGTCGTTGAAATTATGGATTGCATTGAATTCTTCTGTGATTTTTGTCGACTTTTCTAGTGATGTTGCGTAAACTTCAAGAAACGAAATCGTCTCATCATAGCGGCTCAGTGTATCATTGGTTTGATTGATGACATGGCGTGACCGTTCTTGATAGGTTTTCGCGGTAGCGAATGTGCCAATATGTACTGCGTATGGCAAGCTCGGTAGCGCTTCGCTTTTAACTGAAAAATCTTTCAATTCGGCTTTATACGACGCAATCGCGCCTTTTAATTTTTGCGCATCAGCCGTGCGCGTACTTGTCGATGCGCTTGGGTCATTCAATAGTGGCGAATCGACGCTCCCTTCAAGAACTTGAACCGCACTGCGCAAAGTATTTGCCGATGCTTGCAGGTCAGTAATATATTTTTTTGCAGTTATTTCAGAATAAACAACCGCAGCTGCGAGAATAGCTACGAGCATAGCCGCGGCACTGATGAATAGAGTCTGTTTACTAAATATTTTTAGCACATCCCCTCCTCGTTTTAGCTTTGGATATATGTTTGATTATATACCTACTAAGCGTCGATGTGCAGTGATCATGAGCACTATGACGCTGCGAATGTAGCCATAGGAGGTCTCGTAGACGCGCGGACGAATACTGTATTATAGAACGATGATTACAGCAAAAACACGGCACACGCAAAAAGAGTTGCTATGGGGGCGGATTGCCGGCAAGACGGTTTATTTGATGCTAGGCGTTGGTAGTGGGACGTTCGCGGCTAATATCCCCCGAATTAAAGACGGGCTTGAGCT
>CAMPJF010000118.1 GCA_946886725.1 uncultured Candidatus Saccharibacteria bacterium
CGATTGCACGGGCAATTGTTAATAAACCTCAGATACTTTTTGCGGATGAGCCAACTGGTAATCTGGACTCTGCTACTGGTGATAAAATTGAATCATTACTATTCTCGCTGAACAAGAGTCTTAACATGACGTTGATTATCGTGACTCATGACGAAGAGCTCGCCGCTCGCTGTCAGTATCGTATTTACGTCAAGGATGGCCAGATTGAGCGAACAGAAGGGGGGTTGATATGAATTGGATCGATTTGATTACCCGATCGGCGCGAAGTTTGCGTAATGCGAAAATGCGCACCATTCTTACGAGTCTTGCGATTGCGGTCGGCGCATTTACCTTGACCCTGACACTTGCTGCGGGGAATGGCGTTAGGGAATACACGGATCGATTAGTTGCGAATAACTTTGATCCGGCAGAGTCGATAGTTGGGCGAGATAAAGAAGTAGAAAATACGGGCGCCCCTAATGCTGCTCCGAAGGAATATGACGATTCGATTGGTAGCGTTACTGTCGGTGGTGATGGCAGTAGTCTGCAGATCCAGCAGATTACTGATAAGGATATCGAGTCTTTAAGGAAGTTGCCTTATGTCGAGCAGGTTCGTCCCAATTATCAATTAGCGGTTCGTTACATTACTCGCGATGATCAAAAGCGTTATACTCTCAGCGCTCAGGCGTACAATCCGGGTCAAAAGCCTGAACTTGTTGTAGGTGGTATACCGGCGTCTGGTGATCTGCCGGGTGGTTCGGTGCTCCTCCCTGAATCGTATGTGTCGTTGCTGGGTTTTGGCAGTCCTGAAAATGCAATCGGTAAGACAGTTCAGATTAGTACGGTTCGCTCGCTGACAGTAGCGGGGCAGCTGCTGCCAGAAGAGAGGCTTGCGACATTCACTGTTAACGGGGTTATTAAACCGAGTGCGGCCAGCATCGCTGTTACTGGTTTACCTGTCATGCTTAGCGGCGGTGATGTTCGCGATCTGTACGCCTACACCGCTGAAGGAACGCAAAATTATGGAAAATATACCTATGCTTTCGTTCGAGTGAAAGATGGTGCGGACGAGGCGGTATCGCAGAAAGCGAAAGCCGATCTAAAGTCGCGTGGCTATTATGTGCAGACAAGTCAAGATATCCAAAAAACTATCACGCAGTTTGTCGATGTGCTGCAGATCCTTGTGGGGGTTTTTGGAGTCATTACGGTTATCGCGAGTATCTTCGGTATCGTTAATACGATGTATATATCGGTTCTTGAGCGCACTCGTGAGATTGGTTTAATGAAGGCGCTAGGAATGCGAGGGAGTGATGTAAGCTGGCTGTTTAGGATCGAGGCCGCATGGATAGGCTTTTTGGGCGGAGTGATAGGAGCGGTGGGCGCAATCGCGCTTGGTATGTCACTAAATCCATGGATTACTGCGCAACTCGACTTGGGCGAGGGGAACGCGATTCTATTGTTTGATTACACGCAGATTTGCATACTGATTGGTGCGCTGATTGTCGTGGCGATTGTCGCGGGATGGCTACCGGCACGCAAAGCCGCCAAGCTAGACCCGATCGAAGCACTGCGTACGGAATAGTTCGTCGGGGCTACCCTCGGTGTAAGGGGAGTGTTACAATAGCAGCATGTTAGATATTCGTTTTATTAGAGAAAATGCAGCCAAGGTTCAAGAGAACGCACGGAATAAAGGCTATGATGTTGATATTGAGGAACTGCTTCGATGTGATAAGGCGAAGCGCGAGCTGCAACAGGCGGCGGATGATTTGCGCGAAAAACGCAATAGTATTTCTTCTCAAATGAAGGGCGGTAAGCCTTCTGATGATCTCGTTGCCAGCAGTAAGCTATTGAAAGATCAGCTTACCGAGATCGAGGCCAGCCTAAAAGCGGCCGAAGACCAGTTGGGCGCATTTCTTGATCGACTGCCAAACATGATTCAGGATGATGTCCCGATTGGTGGTGAGGAGTTAAGTGTCGAGATTAAAAAATGGGGTGATCAAGAGACGGGTGCAACTGATCATTTGGACTACGCCGTCGGTCGTGACTGGGTTGACTTTGAGCGTGGCGCGAAAGTTGCCGGTGCGAAGTTCTACTACTTAAAGGGTGATCTTGCACTTCTTGAAAATGCAATTACGCAGTTTGCGCTTGATTTCGTCCTTAAAAAAGGATTTACCTTTATGACCGTACCGCATATGGTGAATAGCCGCGTTGCGACAGGGACAGGATTTGCTCCTAGGTCGAGCGACCAAAGCGACGAATACTATCTCGAGGGAGAGGACTTATCATTGATTGCTACAGCGGAAATGTCATTGACTGGCTATCACGCGGATGAAATCTTAAACGAAGATCAGCTACCGCTGCTTTACGCTGGACTAAGCCCTTGTTACCGCAAAGAGGCGGGTACGTACGGCAAGCATACGCGCGGACTTTTCCGAGTTCACCAATTCAATAAATTAGAAATGTATGCGTATACATTACCCGAACAGAGTATTGATATGCACGAACGTATCTTGTCGATTGAAGAAGAATTATGGCAAGCAATTGGAATTCCATATCATGTTATCAATATCGCATCTGGTGATTTGGGCGCGCCGGCATCAAAGAAATATGATATTGAGTACTGGTCAAAAGTAGATGGTAACTATCGCGAGCTAACGAGTTGCTCAAACTGTACGGATTTCCAGGCTCGAAATCTAAATATTCGCGTGCGTCGCAAAGACGGTAGCGTAGAGGTTGTGCATACCTTGAATGGAACAGCCGTATCATTGGCGCGTTCGCTTGTGGCAGTGATCGAGCATTATCAGACTGAGGATGGAAAACTCAAAGTCCCAACTGTACTACAGCCGTATTTGGGTGGGCGCGAGACTCTTTAGTCC
>CAMPJF010000119.1 GCA_946886725.1 uncultured Candidatus Saccharibacteria bacterium
CTGATAGGCCGAACGCTATAACGCGTCGGACGAATCTTTGCGATGAAATCCTTGAAGTTTTTAAAGCCCTCGATGTCGCCACGCAGCTCACGGAGCGTTGTTGTTTGATCGAAGTCTTTTCCAAGGCGCGGCGCAAGGGTGCCAGATGCAGGATTGAAGTCGCTTGCCACGAGGGCGCTACGAGTCAGATCTCCTGCAACCGATGCCGCATGTGCCGTCGTTGTAGTTGTGCCGGCCGCCCCTTTGACGCCGATGAATGCCACCGTCAATGACTTGACCTCATCGGAAAGAGCGTTTAGGAGTTTGATGCCGTCTGCACGATTTTGTAGACGCTGCCTTTCGGCCTCCTGTGCTTGAAGGATCGTGATCTCCCTTTGACTTAATGCGGGGATTCTCGCGCCCTTGTTGAACGCTTTTTTGACGTTATACCAAGTAGCCTGCCACCCCATGGTGGGGATTGGCTGACTCTCTTGTTCTGTCAGTTGCATAGCGGTGCCTACTTCCTGAATAGGAGGTGTTTCGGTGCGCGGCGGTTCTGTCGGCTTGGGTGGACGGGCGTCGGTAAATTGAACATTTCCCGCAGGATGCGGAGTATGTGGGGTGGGCATAATATGCCTCCTTGTCGAATGTGGAAATGCGGAATATAAACTGTAAATTGCTTAGTTGTAAAGGTTCGTACAGTCTTGAAGCTACAAACTCGCTCTATAAAATACGTCGCGAGCGAGCGACAAGTTCAGACGAATGTCTGCCGGATTTTTGTCCGGTTACAAAGCTGATACATTAAATCAAATCTGTAATCGAACAACAATGACGGAATAAGGGATTTAATGGGTGTTTATCTTGTAGTGATTATACTACTTTTAAGATATATTACAATCGATTTGTACAATTATCGAATAGGTTTCTTCATATTATTGTGTAGTGTCTCCGCAAGTGCTCGTTACGCTATATAGGATGTTTTGTTTAATCATAGTATACGTAAATTGATTACGGTTGGATAGCGTAGTATCGACATCATTTTTTGACATATCCGTAAACAGGACGAAGCGGGTATAATCATAGATAAGAATGAATAAAAAACTCGAAGCAAAATTAAAAACCTTACCACGTTCGGCGGGGGTATATTTTCATAAATCCGCTGCGGGTGAGATTATTTATGTCGGCAAAGCGGCGGTGCTGAAAAATCGAGTACGCCAGTATTTTCAAAGTACGCGTGATATGGATATTAAAACTCGGGCGTTGGTGGCTGAAATCGAAGATACCGATTGGGTAGAGACCGAAAGTGAAATTGACGCGTTGTTTCTAGAGTCGGAGATGGTGAAGCGGTACATGCCGCGCTATAACATCTTGCTGCGAGACGACAAATCGCAGACATTTGTGCGTATCGATATGAAAAGCGAGTGGCCGTATGTTTGCTTTACGCGCAATCCTGCCGATGACGATGCGGAATATTTCGGCCCATACTACAACGGTTACGCGGTGAAAAAGGCGCTGCGCTATCTACGAAAAACCTTTCCGTATTACACAAAGCCACGGACGAGCGGCCGACCAGATTTGGATTCGCACCTTGGTTTAAGCCCGGGTGCATCTACGAGTGCCAATGAGTATCGAGCAAATCTGCGTAATCTTGTCCGATATCTAAAAGGTGAACGTGTCGCGCTTGTCCGTGAGTTAGAGCGAGATATGAAAACGGCAGCTGGATTACATGATTTTGAAAAAGCCGCCATGCTTCGCAATCGAATTAGCAACTTGCGCGAATTACAGCGTCGAATCATGTTCGGTGATAAAGAGTTTATGGATATTAGTAAAGACAAGGCGCTCAGTGATCTTCGTGATTTATTGAATCTAAAGAAACTTCCCGCCAGAATTGAGGGGTACGATATTTCGCATATGAGCGGGACGAATGTCGTAGCGAGTATGGTTGTCTTTAGTAACGGCGCGAGCGACAGGGCGAATTATCGCAAATTTAAAACTCGGATCGAACATAATAATGATTTTTATAATATGCACGAGACGCTGTCGCGGCGCCTCAGTGAAAAGAACATCAAGGCCTGGGGCTGTCCTGACTTAATACTAATTGACGGGGGTAAGGGGCAGCTCGATGCGGCGCTTCAAGCCCGAGATGAGCGCGAGCAAATAAAAATTCCGTTCATTGGCCTGGCAAAACGCGAAGAACAAATCGTTATTCATCACCAAAAATCAGGGGTCGTGCTTAATAAGCAAAAGCTCCAGGAGTTAGATGGCTACGTGACAATCACCGAAGATTTTACGTTAGTTAATTTGCCGCATAGTACGCATATTATAAAGTTATTGCAGCGCATCAGGGATGAGTCGCATCGATTCGCGGTCAGTTATCATACGGTATTGAAGCGGCAAAAGCAGACGGCAAGTATGCTAGAAGACATTCCTGGCGTGGGGCCGACAACTCGAAGGAAACTGATTAAGGTTTTCGGTAGCCTACGCGGGGTTCGTGTTGCAACGCCCGAAGAGTTGGAGGTGGTGGTGGGTCCTGCGAAAGCAAAGATCATCACACAATACTTGTTGTAAATATTATTGGTTATGCTATATTAGGCTCAAAGTCCGAAAAAACAAACAACAAAAAAGGATGAGCCGACATGAACGTACTAGCGAAAAATAACACAAAACGTGGCTTCACGATTGTTGAATTATGCGTCATCATTGCGGTGATAGGCATTCTCGCCACACTGGTCATTGTCAGCCTTAACTCGTGGCGTCTAAATACCGCCCGCAACGAAGTGCGTAGTGACCTTAACGGCGTAAGTGCCGGCATGAACGTTGCTCGCAATCAGTCTAATGG
>CAMPJF010000120.1 GCA_946886725.1 uncultured Candidatus Saccharibacteria bacterium
CTTGTCTAAAACAACTCGTTGCGTGAGCAAGAAGTATGTTTATTATATATCATATATAGACAAAAAAGTCAATATCACGTACACTAGTAACAGATGAAAAAGATACAAGTGATCACGCTCTTTCCAGAGATGTTCGAAGGCGTGTTAAATAATTCGATGATGTGGAAGGCGCAAGATAAAGGCGCCGCTGAATTTACGATAATCAATCTGCGTGAGTTTGGCCTGGGTTCGCGTCGAACTGTTGATGATACGCCATATGGTGGCGGTGACGGCATGTTATTAAAACCCGAGCCATTATTCGCGGCTGTCGAGCACGCAAAGGCCAGTGACCCTACAGCAAAAGTATTGTTAATGACACCACGTGGCCAGCGCTGGAAACAGGCGACGGCGCAAATGTATGCCGATAGTGACGGTGGCTATATATTTATTTGCGGACGCTATGAAGGCTATGATGAGCGCATCGTCAGTCTTGTGGACCAGCAGATTAGCGTCGGCGATTATGTGTTAACGGGCGGCGAATTGCCAGCGATGACTATCATTGACAGTATTGTCCGGTTCATTCCAGGAGTGCTGGGCGGTGAGGCGAGCGCCGAAATCGAAAGCTTTAGTGATGGCGAGACGCTAGAGTTTCCGCAGTATACTCGGCCAGAGGATTTTCGCGGCATGAAGGTGCCTGATGTATTACTAAGCGGTAATCATGCAGCGATCGCTAAATGGCGTGCCGAGAACTCATTCAAGGCTGAATAGCGTGTATTAAAAAAGAAAGCCCCATTGACGTTGTTGTCTATGGGGCTTTCCGTACTGCTAGAGGTCACACTTACCGATGCGAAAAGTGTGACCTGATGTCGCACACTGCGATGCGAAAACACTCGGCGGTCGTCAGTAGCTTTGGCTGCTTTGCCTTGCGGCGACGACGGGGAAGATGAAGATGGAAATGGGCTTTTTTCTTCTTTTCTTGCTGCTGTGTGAGCGGCATGATGCTTCCTAGGCTAGTGGGTACGGTTATTTGGCCGAAAAGGGCGACGGACGACGACTGAGCGCTGCGAGTTTGCGGCTATTCTTTCGTTCGTGATGGCGCACTCGTCTTCTGGGGAATTTGATGCTGTGATAGCGGATCCTTCGTTGATCGAATGTGGCATTTGCATACTATCATACTTATGTATAAAAGTCAATTTCTCTGCATATGAAAACACCTCGATTTTCGTCGAGGTGTTTTCGGTTGTGGTGGGTTATCGTAGAGCGATCTGTCACAACATATGTTTTTGTTGGAGTTTATGTTTGTTTTTGTAACCTTCGCTGTCTAGTACAATACGGCATATATTGATAAAGCGCAAGCAATATGATCAAAATGACAACACTTTATTGTCCGGCACTTCAAGCGTATACTACATAGTATGAACTTTTTTGTACAACCAACGACTGCTATGCGGCCAAAAACGAGCAATGTCAGATATGTAAGCGTCGCATTGGCGGCCGTGTTCGTGCTGCTTGCTGTGGCGCAGTTGTATAGCTTCGAGGAATATCCAAGCGTTATCGCAAGTTTAGGCCTGCCAGGCGGACGACAACTAGCTGACGTGTACGCGGCGCTATTAGTGACAGCCGAAGTGTTGGCTGTGCCGTTCCTGTTGTCTATGCAGCTAAGTCCGGCGATGCGGGTAGTGAGTATGGTTCTGGGATGGCTAGTGATAGTATCATGGCTCATAGTAGCTGTTTTTATTAACGTGACGATAAATGCCATCACGAACAGCGGCGTCTTGGGTGCGACACTGCCCGTAACTCCAGGATGGTGGATGGTGTGTTGCTTTATCGGCTTGGGTATTCTGGCGGCATGGTCAAGCTGGGGGATGTGGCCAGTTTACGATACATCTAAATTGACTGAAAGAAGGGCGCATAACGATGAATCAAAAAAAGTATAGAGAAATAGAAGCGATCGTCGTCGGGTGGCATGCAAGGTTGCCACACCTATCCAGTAATGGACGACAGTGGCTTGCGAACAATGTTTGGTGGATTGTATTGATCGCTGCAATTGCAGGTGCGTTTGGCGCGGTAATGTTGCTGTTAATTACACTAGTGGGCGGAGTTTTTGTGGCGGGCGCGGTATTTTTATTTTCGGCGAAATACGGCGGGTTAGCACTGTTGGTTGCGACGGTTGTCGTAACACTGACTTTTGCAAATGTAGTTACCGCCGCTTTGGCGGTTAGTCCACTAAGGATGAAACGCAAAAAAGGCTGGCTGCTGCTTGCGCTTAGCTTGACGCTTGGGTTTGTCGCCGCACTTCTGACTGATCTATTGCGGCAGGATGAGTGGGCAGTTATCAAAGAGGTGATTTTCTATGGCATAGGCGTGTACGTTCTGCTTGAGTTGCGTGAGTATTTCACTCCCGACGCATCGAAACGCGAGCACTTCAAGGCATAGCCTAATCTTTCCGTAATCGGCCGTTGTGTCGTATAATGAAAGCGTGATCAGCAACGTTTTTCTGTCGTCCGATGATCTTATTTCACGTACCCGATGGTACATTTATCTAAGGTGGTTTATCCTCTTAGCGGTTATCGTACCGGGCCTTGCGTCATTGTATATAGGCGAAGGGTTTAGTAGTAACCTATGGATCGACGCGGTGCTCGGTTTGGTCGCATTGTCGACGAATCTAATTTTCTTTATTTTTGCGGTGTTTCTAAAAAAATCATCGGCGGTAAAAGTTCTCATTACCTCTATTTTTTTAACTGATATATTGCTCATTACCTATTTCATCTTCACAAAAGGTGGAATTGATAGCCGAAGTGTCATATTA
>CAMPJF010000121.1 GCA_946886725.1 uncultured Candidatus Saccharibacteria bacterium
GTCGATAGTAACATCAGGTATATCGAGCGAAATGGTGGTTCTAATGCTAGCGCGGTCGCTATCGACCCAAAGACGGGTGAATTGCGCGCTTTGATAGGTAGTGCGGATTGGACGAATGAAGAATGGGGTAAGGTGAATATGGTGACGACAGATCGTCAGCCTGGTTCTAGCTTCAAGCCGATTTATTACGCCGAAGCGCTTGCGCAGGGGATTGTGACGCCGGCGACCATACTTGAAGATGTGCCGACGAATTTTAATGGCTATAAACCGCTTAATGCAAGCCGCACTTTTAGTGGAAACGTGTCGCTGCGTAATGCGATTAGTCGATCGCTGAACATCCCGTCGGTAAAAGTTATGCAGCAATTAGGTGTTGAGGAGTCGGTGATCGCAGCAAAGCGCATGGGTATCGATATTGACGACAAGACAGATTACGGACTGTCTTTGGCGCTTGGTTCAGTAGAGGCATCTTTGCTTGAAATGACAAATGCATATGCAGGTTTTGCGAATCAAGGCCAACAATTTAGCCCTGTTTTGATCAAGCAGATTAATAACAAGTTCGACAAAGCGATATTTGTTGCAAAGCAGGAAAAACCTAAAGAAGTGCAGACGAAACAAGGGTCATATCTTATTTCGAGTATCTTATCGGATGCAAATGCCCGCGCGCCTATTTTTGGCTCGTCGCTGACTGTACCGGGTAGGACTGCAGCGGTAAAGACGGGAACGACCGACAACAGTCGTGACGCCTGGACAATTGGTTACACGCCACAGCTCGCGATTGGGGTATGGGTAGGCAATAACAATAATGAGATCATGCAAAATGGTGGCTCGACGATGGCTGGTCCGATCTGGGTTCGTGCAATGCAGCGCACGCTAGCGGGTATGCCTAACGAGGCGTTTCCTGTTCCATCGGGCGTGGTGCAAAGGCCAATATGTGCATCAAACGGTGGGTTGGCGAATACGGTCGGTAGTGGCACGTATAACGAATATTTCCTTGGGTCTGCTTTGCCAAAAGAAACATGTACGGTAAAGGATAAGGCACAAGAAGAGGCCGAGAAGAAACAAAAAGAAGAGGAAGAGAAAAAGAAACAAGAAGAGGCTGAAAAGGCTGCGGAAGAAGCGAAAAAAGCCGCCGAAGAAGCTGCTGAAGAGCCTGATCCGACGACGGACGAAGAGGTGCCAACTGAGGAGCCGACGCCGACTGATCCAACCTCGCCAGGTGGCGGCACGACAGGCCCGCAAAGCAACCGCCCAATCCTTTCTGATTAATAATAAAAACGAATACAAGGTAGAGAAAATATGATTGCTCACGTTTCCGGAATAGTTGCTGAAAAATTTAACTCATCTATTATTGTGGATGTCCAAGGTGTTGGTTATGAAGTCGCTGTTGCACTTGGCGATTACGAAAAGGCGGTGCTCAATGAATCAGTAAAATTCTACACGCACCATCATATTCGCGAACAGTCTCAAGAATTATTTGGGTTTACGAGTTTGGCGGCAAAAAAGTTATTTGAGATGTTAATTACGGTCCAAGGCGTCGGTCCAACGGTGACGTAGCGTTTATTACGAAGGCGAGCGGGGTTGGCAAGCGAATTGCCGAACGAGTTATTGTTGATTTGACGGACAAAGTGGGGCTTGCGATACGTACCAATGTTGACAATGTCGGTATATCTCAAGACATTGCTCATGTCGATGAGGCGCTTGAGGCATTGATGGCACTTGGATATAGCCTTAATGATGCAACCCGTGCGTTAGAGGGTGTATCTGCCGACCTTTCTACTGCCGAGCGAGTAACGCAGGCACTGCGGGGCTGATTTTGTGAAAATCTACGAGACTGGATTGCAGGACGTTCACCGCGCCCGAGAAGTCATCGACAAAGATCTAGAGCAATTTATCGAGCAATGGCGAACGACCTTCGATCAGGGGTCGCTAGACGGCATGGAGGCATACTGCCAGATCGTGCTACGAGGCGGTAAGCGACTGCGAGGTATACTGGCGATGCAGAGTTATTACGCGCACGGAGGTACTGATGCGGCGGTAGCGACAGGGGTGGCTCGAGTGCTTGAACTCGTGCAGGCGTACTTATTGGTGCTTGATGATATTGCCGATCGATCAGATACGCGCCGCGGCGGCCCATCCGCACATCGCATTGTCCAGCGCATGGCCGAAGAAGAAGGAATGCGCGGTGATGCGGCGCATTACGGCGAAGCGCAAGCCGTAAATGCAGCACTGTGCGGAGCGCACAAGGCTGCGCTTGAATTGCTAGAGATGCCCGTGTCGGATGCAGTTATTCGCCGCGCCCTAACGAGTTTGCATAAGAATATTGGCATAACTGGTACGGGCCAAATGAATGACATCTATAATGAAGCGACAGGTCAAGCATTGGATGAGGCGGCGATCGAACGAGTACTGACACAGAAGTCCGCCTACTATACGTTCGTGAATCCATTAGAGCTCGGCGCCTGTCTCGCTGGCGAAGAAGTGTTGACAGAGAGCTTGCATCGGTATGGTGTGTATACGGGCTGTGCATTTCAAATTACCGACGATCTAATTGGTTCATTTGGCGCCAGCGCCGAAACGGGGAAGAGTACGAATGACGACATTCGCGAAGGAAAAATGACGCTGCTCGCGCAATATGCATTGGCACATGCCGCAGATCCCGACCATCAACAGCTGCGTTCGGTCCTGGGTGATACCGATGCAACCGAATCTGAATGTGACGCCGTTCGTGAAATTATGATCAACACCGGTGCGTATGAC
>CAMPJF010000122.1 GCA_946886725.1 uncultured Candidatus Saccharibacteria bacterium
CGCGCAGTTCGTTGTAGATGCCGATTCGCACGCGCGTGTAATTGGCGCCGAGGTGTGCGTTCAACGATTTGATGCCGTTATTGCCGGCGTCTCGCCCGCTCTCCCGGATGCGAAGCGTCCCTAGTGGCAGGGTGAGATCGTCGTGTAGAACCATGACATCTGTCGCTGGATTAAGTTTGTAGAAGTCAACGATTAAGCGCGCAGCCTGCCCCGTCTCGTTGTAGAAGGTTGCTGGTTTGACGAGCAGGACTTTTTCGCCAGCGATCCGTACCTCGGCAATGTCGGCATGGAATTTAGGTTTTTTAATGAAATCGACGGCATGCTGCGTCGCTAACGTCTCGACAATTAAAAACCCTACATTGTGGCGGGTGGTCGCGTACTGTGCGCCGGGGTTGCCTTGGGCGAAAATAATTTTCATGTTGGTATAATTATAGACCATTGACAGATTCACTTATTGATATGCTATTATAATGATATTCTCTAGTGTTGATCAGACAATCGATTGGAGCGTACATTATGGATGGGTTAGGTGCATGGTTGCAAGGCCTTGTTGGGTGGATTATCGCTCAAATACAAGGTGCTACTGAATGGCTTGTGTCGTCGTTACAGAATAGTTGGCCGTGGATGGTCGACACGTTCGGTGCGCTCGTTCAAAACCCCGAGCCAGTTGCGATCGGATTGACCGTGGCTGTCTTCGTTGTTTTGTTCGGGTTGCTTATTGGCCGCGCGTTGTTCCAAAGGATTGATCGTCAGTCGACTGATGATACCGACGACGTTGATGACGTTGATGACGTCGAGGATGGAAATGACGAGTTGCGCAATCCATACAAGCATCGACTCACCGTTCCTGGTGACGACCTGTAATACGTTGGTCTCGCCCCACCGAAATAGCCCCGCTGTTTTGGTGGGGCTATTTTATTTTTTATTGTCAGTCAGCTTATTTTGTGATTAATCTCACACTATAAAATAATATTGTAATTTGACGTAGAATATGGGATTATTGATATAGAGAGTTTTGAGAGACTACTACTAGAAAGCGAGGTGTTCATGTTTACATTTATCAAAGAAAAAATCCGTGGATCAGCCCTTGCTGGCCGACTACGCTCTAAAAACATTATGAAAATTTCTGTTGCGTCCGTTGCATCACTAGCTTTGGTGCTGCAATTGACCGCTGGTATCTTCCCTTTTGCTAGTACGAACGTACAGGCGCTGGGTGACGACAATATTGTTCGCAATGGCGTCACTTCCAAAGAGCAGATGCTTGCTGTGTACGATAGCGGCAGTGACGGTGCTGGTCACAACGATATCAAGCAAATTTACACGCACTTCGGCGTCTCTCGCCAAGATATTGCGAATGCCACTATGGGTTCGTATAAGACCAATGATTTTAATGGTCAGCTAAAAACAATTGGCCGCAGTAATTTCCCAAATTCTGGCCGTAGCGCCGTTACTGTCGAAGGGGCGAGTACGTCAATTTATGTCGGACCATTCCTTGATAATGCTGGCAATAATGCAAACTCAACGCCATATACTATGCCTGCATTAATCGGTAAGCGCGCTATAGACGGCCAGTGGTTCGCTATTACGCTTAACTGCGGTAACATCGTGTTCGCAGTGACGCCACCGTCGCTGCCAAAGCCAGTCGCCGCTACCTGTACTTCTATGACAGCTACTCGAATGACGCGAACGAGTTTCAAATTTGATACGAAATATAATGTCGGTTCTGATACATTTAAATCAGTCACGTATGTTGTTTCAGATGTGACCGGTAAAGAAATTTCTCGTACAAACAACACTACTTACACGCAGTCAACGGCGGGCACTTATACGGTGAAAGCAATCGTGAATGTGACAGATGCTGACGGCAAGCAAAAGACTATCACTGCTGATGCATGTGCGGCACAGTTCACTGTTGCTCCTGCTGCAACCCCATCTTCAACTGCACCAAAGCGCTGTGCGGTACCAGGTAAAGAGAACCTGCCTGCCAATAGCCCTGATTGTAAAACTCCGCGCTGTACGGTACAGGGCAAAGAGTCAATTGCTGCCGACAGTCCTGCCTGTGTTGCGCCTGTCGTTGAGGAAAAGTGTACTGTCGTTGGTAAAACGAGTTTGCCTGCGACCAGTCCAAACTGTGTCGAGGACGTCAAGCCTGCTGCTCCAGCTGCATTGCCTCAGACTGGCCTTGGTGAGGATCTTATGAAAGTATTTGGCCTAGGCTCACTGATCGCTTCGGTCGGCTATTACGTCGCAAGTCGCCGTGGTCTGCTAAGTGCTTTTCTCGAACGCTAGTAGTAGCGCATATAATTCACAAAGACCCGGTTCGTTATGAACCGGGTCTTTGTTGTAAAATACTTAGTTTTATGCTATAAATATGTTTAGATCTTCTTCTCGACATGAAAGGAAAAGAAGATGGCATTGAATGTATTTGATCTTGTTTTGACTCTATTTTGGTCGGCAATATTTATTACCGCCGCCATTGTCAGTGCAATTGGCTTGCGTCCTATCGTCAGCCGATGCGCACCTGGTCTTGCGTCGGCGATTGCCTGGCGGAATATCGAATACACCCGGATCTTGTCAGTGGTATTTGCCGCGGTGTATTTGATGTATGGCCTATCTTTCAGTACGC
>CAMPJF010000123.1 GCA_946886725.1 uncultured Candidatus Saccharibacteria bacterium
ATTAGGTAAATATATTAGCCCAGCAATCATGCAGCTGCATCATAGCAAGCATCATCAGGCGTATGTCGACAAGCTAAATGCTGCAATTGATACCGCACCCGCACTTCGTGAGCGATCTTTAGAGACGATGTTAGCCGATCTGCATAGTTTGCCAGAATCGGTGCAGACGGCGCTCCGGAATCATGGTGGGGGTCATTACAACCATAGCCTATTTTGGCAATGGATGTCGCCGAATGGCGGTGGCGAGCCGAGCGGAGTACTCGCGCAAAAAATTAACGACCGCTATGGTAGTTTTCAAGGATTTATTGATGAATTTACCGCTCAATCGCTAGGCGTATTTGGTAGTGGGTGGGCGTGGCTACAACCAAATATGGAAATTATTACGACACCTAATCAAGATACACCGATTATGCAGGGTCTTGATGCGCCACTGCTTGGTTTGGATGTTTGGGAGCATGCCTATTATCTCGATTATAAGAATAAACGCGATGATTACATTCAGGCATGGTGGAATGTGGTTAACTGGAACGTCGTAGAGCAGCGGTACGAAGCAAAGTAAATGTAAATAAGGTTTAGGAGCGATTGCTGTTTTTTGTTTGCGAGGTCTGCCTAAATGGTTGCGCAGAAGCTGCGATGCCAATAGCAACTGCCACCACAACGGCATTTTTAATAATATACTGACCTTCGAGCGTTGGTACGAACCAATTCTGCCATACCATGCCGGGTAGCAGGACCAGCGGCGAACATACCAGGATCATGTGTGCTAGTAGCAGGGGGACAACGATACGCGTCATTCTTGGGAATAGGAATAATATTCCAATCAGGCACTCCATAAGAGACAGTAGGAGGAATAGCGTATCGAAATATTGCATCCCGATGGTTTGTCTAGTGAGCGCCTCTGCAAGGGGGCTTGCGGGACTTAGTCCAAGTAGCTTAATTATTCCAAACCAAAAGAAAACAAGAAAGATAGAAAAGCGAGCAAGTGGAATGTGGATTTGCTTAAGAATGGCTATTATTTTTAAATCGAGGCGTCGGTAGTTTATTTTTTTATTCATCATTGGATATATAATAGCAGATTAAGCATAAGAAAGATGACCCGTGAGTGAGGTTAGTGGGCCACGGCGGCGTATACGGTATTTCTTGCGGCTGTCCAATTCTCCTTTGAACGTTCAACGTTCTTGAGGTACGAGTAAAGATCTGGCGATAATGCTTCGATTGCCATAATGACTTCGCGCATTGCTCGTGGCGCTGTTTCTACATTACGTGACTCAAATAACTTTCTGATGAATTGATCCGTAGTCATAATACCGTGCGCTTCGACGCCCCATGCTATCAGCTCTATTGTATGTGCATCTGGACCGGCAAGAACGGCGCTTGTTTGAAGATGGGAGGGTAAATCCTGTGTCGGCGCATAGCCGGCAGGGAGCAGGGGAGCGCGGTCGTCAACGCATTGTCGTCGATATAATCCAGCGACATATTCGCAAAAACCTTCTTCAAGGAAGCTCCCGCGATCACCACGATCGCCCGAGACAAGCCATCCGTTTCGCTGTAACCAATAGCTACTATTGTCAGTGCGTTGCTGGAGTGTGATTCGATCGGGCTTTGGTGCTGTGGCGTGGGCTAGCTCATGTACTAAAACACTAGCGGCGACAATGACACCGTCGGTATGTAGTATGTCTTTGATTCTCGCTTCTGAAACAAAGATGTCTCTAGTGATGCTGTCGTGAAATGCATCAACGTCATGTCCGGGCTCTACTCTATCAAGAGTATCCTTAAGTAGATGGATATAGCCTAGCTCACTAAAGCCTAACCTCGCGATGAATGCTCGCGCATCTGACTCTGCGGCCAAAAACCATTCGGGCTTTTGTGTTTCATAAGATTCAATCGTTACATTCTGTCGTTCGCCGTCGAAGTGATGGGTGATCATTGCCGTCAGCGCAGCGTGTAATTTTTCATCCCGTTCAACTCTTTTTCCAGTGGCTTTTCGAAATTCAACAGCGTCTATGGTGATGGGATCGTGTTTTATCGTCCAAGATGTTCGGGGTGTTTTGCGTTCTGGTGACATAAAAAAATGATAGCATACAGCATTGATTTCCATTAATGCTGTACAAGAAAAAAGCTCACCGTAATGGTAAGCATTTTTCTTGGCGGACTCGACCGGATTTGAACCGGCGATCTCCTCCGTGACAGGGAGGCGTGATAACCCCTTCACTACGAGTCCATTTTGTCTCACGACTTAAAACATAATAGCAGTTTTTGGCCTCTGACGCAACAGATAGATTGCTTTTCATTTGATTGATGAGAATGCTATAATAACTAGGATGCTACAATGCCGCTGTAGCTCAGTTGGTAGAGCGGCGCTTTCGTAAAGCGTAGGTCTCCGGTTCAAATCCGGACAGCGGCTCCATATCGTTTAAAATTTATTATGAAGTCAAACTTTCTAACCTCACTCAAACTTATTTTAGCCGACCGACTCATGACGGTGTTGCTAATCGTATTTATCTTGTCGTGTTTAGGATACTGTATTTACGTAGGTATATCTTTACGCCCTAGCGACTTGCAGGTCGCAGTGCATTACAC
>CAMPJF010000124.1 GCA_946886725.1 uncultured Candidatus Saccharibacteria bacterium
CCGGATAGGTTGAGGGGTGGGGGCCGGGAGGCTCGAGGGTGGATGATTTCACGACACTTGTCGTTAGATGCATCTTCTGCTCGAGCCTCTCGGCTGACGGTCCACTGCGGGGACCGGTAGGCCGGAATCTAAAATCGACGATCAAAGTCTCTTTTTGATACCTTGTGGCTGCCTACATTTGCCATTTTGGCGCTCTTCACTCGGTAAAAACTCTTCGTACCTGGAATCCGGATGTCAAACCGACCAGAGAGTTATAAACCGGAGTTTATCCCGTCATGCCCGCCATCGTCCGCAATTGCGACAAACAGCGTCATGGATATGGAGTCGCCTCTTTTTCCCTTTTGACCTCAGCTCGAACATTTGCGTGTCCTGCTGAGTGCAGTTGAGGTGTGATAGATGACAGTCTAACTACCTCGTTCACTACTCACATCCCGGGTTACGAAGCCGGGATTTGAGTACACCATTGGTGCGCCCCGACATCGTACGATGTGCTGATTATTATTATACACCTAAAACTAATATATGTCAATGAAATTATTGATTCGAGTAATTTGCTATTCTACCTCTGTTATGGTACGCTTATACGGATGATTGCCGATGTTACTGTCACGGAAAAAAGTTTTGGTCCCAAGCTATTAATGAGCGGGATCAAGTTTAGTATTGATGACAATGAAAAGATTGGCGTAATTGGCCGTAATGGCGTCGGTAAATCGACACTGTTCGGCATTCTTACGGGCGTTGACAAAGATTTTACGGGTGACGTTATCTTCAAGCGTGGTACGGTCGTTGTGGCAACCCAGCAGGAGCACCATAATATTGGCGATCAAACGGTGCTGCAATATGTTCTATCTGGTCTGCCTGAATATCCAGAGCTTAGTCATATCATCGAGACGTACCCTGAAACGATGGGTGACGATATGAAGAAGATCGATGAATACACGCAGGCGCTAATGCGTTTTGACGATAAAGGATTTTATCAGATCGAGGAACAGATCGAGCGTGAATTGAATAATTTTCAGCTTGATGGTGTTGCGCACCGTAAGTTCTCTACCCTGTCCGGTGGACAAAAGCGTTTGATTGAAATCGTCAAGATCATGCATTCAGATGCGGATTTGGCCCTTATCGACGAGCCGACCAACCACATGGATTACGTAGCCAAGGCGCAGTTCGTCGAATGGATGCAAAGTGCGCGCGAGGGCATGCTGGTGATTACTCACGACCGTGATGTTCTGAACGAGGTTGATCGTATTATTGAACTGAAAGATGGCGACAGCGCTAGCTATAAGGGCAATTATAGTGCCTATTTGAAGCAAAATGCCGTTAGTACCGGCACGCAGATGAATGACTTTGAAATGATAGAAAAGCGTATTGTTAATCTAAAAGCAAAGGTCATTGATTACCAGCGCCTGAAAGAGAAATCGCGCAATCCCGGCACGATTCAAAAATTCAAACGTCTCGAGGAGACGTCACGTAAAGAACTGGCTGAATTGCAGGCTAAAGAAAAACCAACTTTTTGGATCGATAAAGAGTCAGCTGCGAATTTGAATTATAAAGTTGCTGCACAGTATGACAAATTTAAATCGAAGAATATTCGTATGAGCTTGAAAAACGAGGAAAGTCGTAGCAAGCATGTACTGGTAAACGTCAAGGGTTTGAGTCTCGGCTATGGTGATACTCCCCTGTTTGACAATATAAATATCGACCTACGCGAAGGTGAAGCATTAGAAATCCGCGGCCGCAATGGCGCTGGTAAAACCACACTGATCAAGTCTATTTTGGGCGATACGTCTATGACTAAATTCAAGGGTGACGTTACCCTAGATAGCCATATGCGTATTGGTGTGTATGAGCAAGAAGTTGCACCGACCTATTTTGATTTGCCGCTTGAGGCCGCTATTGAAAAAATGTATCTTGATCGCAACCTTTCGATCACGACAACGAAAATCCGCAGCTTGCTCAGCGACTATCTATTTACCGAAGGCGACGGCAAGACGCCGATCTCGCGCCTTTCCGGCGGCCAGAAAGCGCGCTTTCAGTTAATCTCAATGCTTGCAAATGACCCGCAGTTATTAATTTTGGACGAACCGACAAACCACCTTGATTTGCCAAGTATCGAAGAGCTAGAGTCGGCAATCGCAAAATATTCCGGTGCAGTCCTCTACGTCAGTCATGACGGGTTCTTCCGTGATGCGCTAAATGGCGACGTCTTGATGGTTGGCAAATAACCAAATGAAATGAAAATAAAAACCGCCACGAATCGTATGGCGGTTTTTTTGAAAGAGCAGACTACGCAGCGACTGGCTGAATATTCTTTTCTTTGATTGTTGCGTCGATTTTTGCGCGGTCAAATCCAAGGATGATCTCACCGGAAATGTCGGTTACAGGAACGCCCTGAAAGTTACCGCCATTTTTTGCCATCAACTCTTCGTACGCTGCTTTGTCGGCTTCGATATCTTTTTCGACATAGGCAAAACCTAATTTGTCCAAGTACTGCTTTTCGGTCTTGCAGAATGCACACCATGGTGTGCTGTAGATTGTAATCTGTGCTGAATCATTCATGTTGTATCTCCCC
>CAMPJF010000125.1 GCA_946886725.1 uncultured Candidatus Saccharibacteria bacterium
CCACGAACGTGAGGGTCGCAAAACAATACAGTCAAACGACGCAGTCATGCGACAATAGGCTACATTCACAGGCCGCTTCCCCACTAAAATAGCCCCAGCTATCGTAGTGGGGCTATTTTTTTTGATCTTGTTTTGGTGCTGTTTCTCTGCGGTCCTTCATGTCCTGCAGCTCTTTTGCTGCCTTTTCTTTGGCTTCCTCGCGAGATTTCTTCGTGATAGGGTCTTTTCCTTGCGCGACACGTTCTTTGTTTGCTTTGATCTGCTTTTCGTCGCGGAAGCTAAACTTGATTGGCGTGCCAGCGAAGTTAAATTCTTCGCGGATGAGGCGCTCTAGGTAGCGCTTGTAAGACCAGTGGACGAATTTAAGGTTACTGCCGTAAATAACGAACCACGGTGGTGATACATCAGTTTGCACCATATAGCGTAGCTTCGGGTGGGTGTTTTTAAGGCCAGCTGGCGGATGCTTTTGGATAGCGGTTTGCAATAGGTCATTTAGTTTGCGAGTTTTGCATTCTTGCTTGCGTCGGGCATCGATATCAAGCGCGAGATCGAATAGTTTTGTGACGTTCTGCCCAGTAACACTACTGGTGAAGATTAGTGGTGCCCATGGCGTAAATTTGAAATTACGAGCAATAGTCGGTGCGAGAGCGTCGCGCGTGTAGGCGTCTTTGTTCTCGACACTGTCCCATTTACTGACAACGATAACCATACCCTTACCTGCTTCGTCGATAATACCAGCAAGACGCTGATCAAGTTGGGTGTTAAGTTCATTGACGTCCATTAAAAGGAAGCAAATGTCAGACTCTTCAATTGCTTGCAGTGTGCGCAGGACTGAAAATTTCTCTATACCCACTTCTTGCTTGCCTGGTTTTCGCATGCCAGCCGTATCAAGTAATTCGATGTCGCGAGCACCGTAGCGGATAGAGACGCGGTTAACGTCGCGGGTCGTGCCGGCGATGTTAGCGACGAGTGCTTGCTGCTTGCCCGCGAGGCTGTTGAAGAGATTGCTTTTACCGACATTTGGACGGCCAATAAGAGACACGCGCAGTACATCGTCAGGCGTTTCTTCGTACTTTGCAGGAATAAGCGCAACGATTTCTTCGAGGATATCGACGATACCTTGATTGTGTTCGGCTGATGCGCGAATAATCGATTTAATGCCAAGGCGTTTGAACTCGTCGTTGGGCAATGATTCTTTTAGATCAGCCTTGTTAGTGACAAGTAGGACTGGTTTTTTGCTTTTAAGGGCTTTTTTGGCAACTAACTTGTCTTGGTCGCTGGCATATTGGCTGCTGTCGACAACGACAAGAATGACATCTGCGGCATCAGCTGCTTCGGTGATTTGTTCTTGAATAGAGGCTTCGAATTCGTCATTCGGATCCTTGAGACCAGCGGTATCGACGAGCCAGAAGTTGTGGTAGTTATACTCCACGCGACCGAGGACGTTATCTCGAGTTGTGCCAGCTTCGCGGGCGACAATCGCCTGCTGTGAACGGACGAGACGATTAAAAAGCGAACTCTTACCGACGTTCGCCTGCCCAATGATTGCTACTGTTGGTAACTTTGATGCCATAAACTTTAGTAATTATAACAGAGATGGAAATAGTTTGCGAGCATGAGCGGTTTGTGACAATTTTGAATATGAAAACGCCTCGCTCCTTTTGCGCTAGTTGCGCAGTGGGAGCGAGGCTGTTCTCGCGGCTATTTCATTAGCTGATAGGTGGTCCTTCTTTCGGGGTAGAGGGTAATTTCTACCCTGTAATGCGGGTCGATGCCTTCAACCGGCGTAACGATCTCTTTAGGGACGACCGTAGGTGGTGCAGTCTCCGTAAAGAATCCCAGTGCCTGGAGGGCGGTCGACAGTGCTTCGGGCGTGCTCTCTTTGTCTTCGGAATAATTGTACGCTGTCCGTAGCGCATGGATGATGCCCTGAGACGGCATGACGATCACCCAGCGGATATCGTCCTGCGCAAGGCGCCGATTGATGCTTTCGAGTATCCGCCTTTCGTCCATTCCGAGATCAATGTTCTGTATCGAATCGACGTGGCGATGTGTATGAATGGGCGCGGCCATTTTCCTGCCTATCTGCTCGTGATGGTAAGTTGCGAGAATAACAACATTATATCATTAATATAGACGTAAGTCAACAACGCCCAGCTGTATAAAAAAATAGCCTCGCCCCTTTTCGCGGATGCGATCAGGGACGAGGCGTGATTCTCGTAACTTGTCAGTCTGCTGACTGTCAGAAGGCAGGGTCGATCTCTTCGAGCCAGTATTGTTCACCTGCAGAGGCTTTCACGTCTGTCAGGTAGGTTGGTACGGCGATGAGAGATTGAGCGTAGCGCCCAAGTCCAATGAGGACCTGTGCAATTGCATTACCCTGCTCGCCTTCTCTGGTCGAGCAGTCGAAGATCCATACCGTAGCCATGTCGTAGCTGTAAGCGCGCACAACCCCGGAAAGGGGGTCGACTTTTACGCGGCCGACTTCTGGCCTGCAATCGTGTGCGGCAGCGCGAAGGTTGCGGGTCGTGGGGATGTCGCAGGGAATAATGCATGTTTTC
>CAMPJF010000126.1 GCA_946886725.1 uncultured Candidatus Saccharibacteria bacterium
CATAAAAGCAGTACAAATGTCGCCCAGATACTTGGCAGCGTTACTTTGCCTAATTTTGAGGAGAGCGGCTGCAGTGTAGCGGGTAATAACGCAACGACCGATGTAAAAAGCCGATCATATTTCCAGACGGCGGAGTGAATCATGTGGCGTATCATATTAATGACGAATCCTGACTGCGCCCGGCGCCACTTCGACGGGAATTGGCGTAGTAAACTTTACTTCCCCATCCAGTTCAACTAGCTGCGGGGTGCTGGTGTGCAGATTGATGCTATGGCCTGTCAGGTATGACGCATGTCTGATGTTTTTACGCTTTCCGAAGTAAAAATCGGCCATAGCGATGATGAAGCTAAGCTTCGATTTGCCGCCAAGTGCAAAGATGATCAGTTCGCGGTTGTCGATTTTGGCGTCCTTGGCAATCTCGCGCCCGGCATGATAACGGCCATTGGCGATAATGAGCTGGTGGGTTTCGATATGTAGCTGCAGTTCACTATCTTTGTCTTCGATGGTGGCAAGAAACGGTTTGTGCCGAATGAGCTGGGTGATGCCGCTAATTGCATAGGCGGACCGACCGAATCGTTTTTTGAGCTTGTTGGTGACATGTTTTGCAATTTGGGCTGATACACCAATACCGGCCACGTTGACGAACAGATCGTCATTTATTTTTCCTAGGTCGACACTAGTTGCTTTACCGCGTCGAATTGTGGCGATGGTGTCGTTTAGGTCAAGCGGTAGTCTAAGACTTCGGGCAAAGTTGTTTGTTGTGCCAAGTGGCAGTACGCCGACTTGAATGGAAGAGTTTGCAAAGTAGTCAACCGCGTCGCTGATCGTCCCGTCACCCCCGCCAACAAGAACAAGTTCGGGGTTGCGGCTTTTGATAGCGGCAATTACTTTTTTAAGATTAGTATGCTTTTTTAGTGTAGTAATCTTGATTAAATCAATTGACTGCTGCTTGCAGGCATCGGCAATGACAGGGAGTGCCGTTCGGCCACGTCGCGACCCGGTGTTGATAATAAGCTCTGCTTTGATGTGTCTCACTTCTCTATGATAGCAAGGATCGCTGTCATGTGCTGTAGTATGCGTATTATTCAACGCGCTGCGCAAAGTATTCTTCGGTTTCGCGCATGAATATCTCTGCGGTTTTTGGACCGACACCGTAGAGTTTTTGTAGGCGTTTAGAAAACTCGTCTTCGTTCTCGCTGCTATCTATCATGAGTAGTAACGAACCTTCGTAATCACGAATCAGCTGCTCCATACACGTCCGTAGGCTACGGGCGGTTACTTCGTCGTAGCGTGTATATTTGCCTTCGTCCAGCAACCGCACAAGGCTGCGCGGTGACATATTTAGGATTGCCCATGGTGTATCTATTTTTCGTTGAATGAATAGACGCCATGTATTCGCGGCAACGCCTGATTGTATTGGTTTGCCAAAAAGATACGAGAGTAAAAACCATCGGAAGAGGTCATCGTCGCCGGACATTACATCTAGGTCAAAGTCGATTGCGTGATGAATAGGTTTTGGTCGCTTGTTTTTTACTGTCATGACTCTATTATACGCGACCCGTTATAGACATGCTGGCCGCATAGATTAAACGAGGGTGCTTTCAAGCTGATGGCTGGCGACTAATTGGCGCAGCTCGCTGATTTGCTTGTCCTGGTCGCTGACTTTCTTTTCAAGATCTTTTTGCCTAGTCGCATCACGTGAGGTGACAAGTAGCCATTGTATCGCGCCAAAATCGTCGTGCAGGGGTGCGATTGCTACCTCCCAATATTTCATAGTGCCTTTAAATGTCGGACAATACCCTTCAAACTTTGCTAACTTGCCATCATTCGCCTGTTCAAGTGCGCGCGCAGCTTTGTCGTGCATATTGCCCTGCCAAAACGATACCCAATCTTTGCCGATAACATCTTTCGGGTTATCAATCTCCATGATACGAAGGCCGTTTGGGTTGAACGACATTAGCATACCGTCAGTATTGATGACTTTGACGCAATCTTCCGACGAATCGTAAAAGCAGCTGATTATTTTGTCGGTAGGTAGGTTACTCATAGTTACGCTGAGTATACGGCAATTCGGCTACATAAGATACAGCCCACCCCTTTCACTAAGCGGAAAAACCGTTGTACACAACGTGATGGTGACTAATTAGATAGTGAGAAAACGCTCATAAACCCGCGCATATACGCGCGACGTTTTGCTGTTGGCAATGTTTTCTGTTCGAATGTCTGTAATTCTTGTTCGCGTACTTCGGCGCTAATTTCTTCGGCGCGGGTCATGATAGCATGTGCGGTGCCGGGATTGTGTTGCTCGACCTGCTGTAACAATGCGGCATGTGTTGGCCAAAAGTTAGAGACGAGGTTGGCGCGCGTCTCGTCATCGACGGTAACTATTTCTAGTGTTGCCTGCATCATACAGTCGATAACATGTTGCCAGGTTTGATTGATCGCTTCAGTGTCTTGCGGGGTTGTGGTGAAAGTCTCTCGTTCGGATTTCATGATGTAGCCTTTTTAATTAAATCTTGAGGATAATTATGCTGA
>CAMPJF010000127.1 GCA_946886725.1 uncultured Candidatus Saccharibacteria bacterium
TTGCCGATCCTCCACTCGCCATCGTCTTCAAAAGCTCTGATTTTGAATGCATTAAATAGTAATTAAAGAATGTATACTCTCTGCTTTTCGGAATAACCGAATTAATCTGTTGATTTGTCTGCAGCTGCTCGCCGGCAAGCGAGACAACGCCAACCGTTGCAATACAACTCACGCAAGTTGACCATTTAGGAATGTATTTTTTTGATTGACTATCCGCACCGGGTATCGAAAGCATGTCGTCGGTTTTAATAATGATAGATTGGCCGTGCATATCAGGCACTTTCAGGAACATGACGTCCTTTCCGTAGTATTCAGCATTAGCCTTGCTTGGCGTTTTTCCTGTAATAACCTTCCCGAGATCTGCAATAGTGCCGTCATCCCATTTCCCTGCCTCGTGATTATCAATGAAATAATGACGAAACAGCGCTTGCCCCATTTGCTCCAGTGTTTCGTTCATTTTCCGATTTAATTCAATTTTTTCATCAATTGTTCCGAGAATTTTTACAACCCTCTTTCGTATTTCAGTATCAGGGAGTTCGACCGGAAACTTCCGCAAACGTTCGAGGCTAATAAACTTTTGCGTAGAACCAGCAAGCGATGCTTCGATATATTGCTTCGCTTTCGTGCTTTGTAGATAGTAAAAAAGGTATTTGCCGAGTAGGTCATCGCCAGTCTTGATAAGACCGATATTCTTAATGGCAAAATTCGGCTCGTAATCGATAAGGGCAAGTTCACCAACCGTGCCGATCATGCTTATTAGAATGTCATTCTTATCGACTTTACTCCGTTTATTTACCGCCAAAAAGTCTTCGTCGCTAATTAGATTCGCTGTCGTAAAATCAATTTTGTAGTTTTTGATATGCTTCGAAGTCACTAGTGGATGTCCGCTGTCTTTCGGCTTCGGTGAGTCATGTGTACCGTCACGAACATCGCAAATATCTCCAAGTAGAACAGTTTGGGTCATTATGATTCCTCCTGTGTACTTGCAGATACAGTCGTATATCCGCTGATTAAGGAAATGGCATCATTAAAGTCAGCCAAGTTCTCCGACCCTCGCCGTCTGCCTTCGGGGGTAAATAAGTTTCGATACTCGACAGCTAGCGCATCAATTGCCTTTTCTCGGAGTTGGCTCTCGTCTAGGCCTGTCCTATCTTGAATTAATCTCTGAGCGTAGTGAAGGCCACTTGGGGTGTTAGGTATAAAATCTCGTAGTATTCTTTCACCCTTACCACTTATAAAATCTGTATACTCGGCATTGCTCTTTAATTTCAGGGCCAGTGCTAGAGGAACAAATATCAGCTGTATCGGGTATTGATCTTCGCTCCAGTTATTATTCCGGCTCAAGAAGTTATCGATGAGACGCAAAGCAGAGTAATATGAGTTAGTCTGGCGCATAGATAGCTTATAGTAATCTATCGCATCATGGGCTAATTCGTGAACAATCGCACCATTTGGTCGCCAATTCAACACATCTCTCGCATAGCTTTCGATGCCGACCTTTCGTAGTCCGATTGTAAAGTCGAAAAATTTATCGAGGTATGCATAGCCATCGAAGCTGTAGCCATAATGTTTTTGTACTGTATGAGAGAGTTCTTTCATATTCGTAGTGATAATAAAAGTAATATCATCACGTATAAAATAATGCTTCATCACCTCGAGAATGTCGATCGCAAAAGATGGTCGGCAGCGATCTAGCTCGTCAATGACAAACACAAGCCGTTCTGCGTCACCTTTAAGATTGTCGATAAATTCGTTTACTGCATCGTGGCGATCAACTCGTTCTTTAATGTCGGATATTAACTTTTCTTTGCGAGTATTTGCATTGAAGTCTATAAAGTCATGTGAGACATTTTTAATTCCTGCAGACAAATTAATCATTGTCGCAGTGCGTTTAATAACGGCGAGATTCAGACTCTCATCATCATTTGCTATCAGCTTAAGCAAAATCGCGCCCAGTGCATCGCCGATATAATCATTCTCCCATGCGTTGAAATAAAATACTTTTTGCTTTTCACGAAGTAACTCTATGGCTGTGTCGTCTAGGGCGTTATGTCCATAATCACCGATAGTGTCATCAGCCAGTACTAGCAACTGCTTTATGAAAACTGTTTTACCGGAACCCCACGGACCGTCGATTGCCAGTACGGTATTTTCCATAGATGAATTAAGTACGTTTACCAGAACTGATAGTTGCTGATTACGTCCAATGCTATCTCGTTTCAAATATTGCAGTATTTGGTTGTCGGTCAACTCTCTCATTACTTAGCCTCCAGGATGTAGAATCCGAGCAGTACGAGAAGTGCCGCAAGACCGAGACAGAATACAATTAATACGGTTATGCTTAAAATTTTATGCGCTTTCATAAACTTAGATATTTCAACGAGTTTTTTAAACCGAGTTGGTGAAGTGATATTTTGATCTAGCTTTTTGCGAATGTCAGCTAAAGTAGCTATCGATAAGTAGAGATTAATAACTGATATAAGTATAGTAAATACAAATAATAGAAT
>CAMPJF010000128.1 GCA_946886725.1 uncultured Candidatus Saccharibacteria bacterium
TCATTATACTTATGTTATCATAAATAACATACAGACCATTAACCGTCAACAAGAACAAACAATGCTATCCGAAAAAAACCTTCCCCCTGTTAACCCTATTGAGGCAACACGATACGTTGCCGGTAAAATTGGGCATTACGCACTCTACGATCAAAAAGGCCATCGCCCAATAGATTTCACCCGACCAACTGCTGATAGTGAACGCGAACAAATCGCTAGTCTGTCACTTGCAAAAATTGGCGCGGCAGCGCTCTTTCAGTACAATCTCGAAGACACCACTGTTCATATCGATGGCTTGTCATAGTCAACGTAGTAATCAGCGAGTATACTAAGAAATGCACCAATCCCTCATTAAACAAGCGCTCTAAAAGGATTTAATACATAATGACTCATCAATTTATCACCCAAAGCACACTGGAGGCTTTAGGATTCGACCTTTCAGGCGAAGATGTCGAAGCGCTGCTCGATCATTTGAACGAAACACTTCAAGAACGCGTGGGTGTTGAAATCGCCGAATCGCTCAACGAAAAGCAATTAGCCATATTGGTCGACCTACAGGAAAAGGCATCAGAAAAGGATTTAGGTGCATGGCTCGAAGAGAACGTACCCGACATGGATCAAATTGTCCAAAACGAGATTGATATTCTCATCGGCGAAATCGCCGATACCGAAGACGAAAAAGAGACTGAGTAATCAGTCTCTTTTTATAGCTAGCCTAGATTAACTTCAGGATAAATTTCGCGAGTTGTATTGTCATATTCAGCACGAAGATGTGGGAAAGGCACGCCCTCGCGCGCAGTTACGCCCTCTAATGACCAGAAAATACGCTCAGAAAATCCTAACCCGCAGGCTGGAGGCATGCCGTATTCAAGCGCTTCGACGTAATCGATATCCATCATTTGTGCCTCATCGTCCCCAGCATCACGCAGTTTTTGCTGTTCGATAAATCGATTATACTGATCGACTGGATCATTCAACTCAGAGAATGCCTTACACATTTCGCTTCCACCAAACACCAAATTAAATTGCTCGGTCAGTTGAGGATTTTCAGGCTGCACCTTTGCAAGTGGCTGCATAAATGTCGGCATATCGATCAAGAAAGCCGGCCCAGCAATAGTTTTACGATACTTTTTCCATAACTTATCAAGGCTGCGTTGACGATTATCTTGTTTCTCAACTTCTAGGCCGTGTTGTTTTAATTGTTCAGCGATATCCTCAATCGACGACGTAAATACATCGATACCATATTCGTCGCGAAGCACATTCACAAAGCTAATTTTCGGAAAATGTACATCGTCATCGCCAAAGTCTACGGTTGACCCATCGGCAAGTGTAAACTGTCGCCGTCCCCAGGTTTGATCAACGATCGATCGAATCATACGTTCAGTCAGCTCCATGCCCTTTTCCCAATCAGAATATGCCCAATACCACTCCATTGCGACATGCTCGGGTAAATGCTCATCGCTATAATTCTCGTTGCGGAACCGAGCCCCAATATCAAATACTTTCTCATAGCCTGCAACAAGTAGACGCTTCAGCGGCAGTTCGTGACTGATACGCAAATAGAAATCCTGATCCAACGCTTCCATATGGGTAATGAATGGATTAGCATCCGCCCCACCGGCGGTTGATTCGAGAACGGGAATATTAATTTCCAAAAACCCATCGTTAATCAAAAATTGTCGCGTTGCCTGCCAAAACTTCGATCGGCGAACAAACCGATCACGTACGTCCTGATTTACATTCATGTCGACATAGCGGCGACGAAAACGCTCTTCTTTATTCGTCAGCTCGGTTGGCATCGGCCGAAGTGATTTTGTCAGTAAGCGCAGCGTATTTGCTGCAACAGACACTTCACCTGTCTGCGTTTTAATAACCGGACCAGCCGCTTCAATAAAGTCACCAGTATCAAGCAGCGGCAATTCTTTCATGCCGATTGTTCCGCCCGCTATATCGAGGTCGGTAACCTCCCCGGCACGTAAAAACAACTGCACCTGTCCACTTAAGTCCTTTAGGACGATAAAGGCTAGCTTACCAAACTTACGGATGCTGGTAATGCGCCCGGCAACGATAACCGTCTGTCCTTCTAGCTGCTCAAAATCAGCAGAAATTGCTGCTGCATGATGTGTTCGATGGCTTTCAGCGGGAAATGCATTTATTCCTAACGCCTTTAGTTCATCGAGTTTCCGTAATCGCTCATCGCGGTAATCTTGTAGTGTTGCCATATCTGTTACAGTATACCGTATTTGGTTAAAATTAAAAAATCGCCAGTATAGGCGATTTTTTAAACAGCACTAGGAGACTAGCCGATTTTTACAATATCGTACGTAATTTCACCCTTTTGTGTGTTGATTGTTGCGCTTTCGCCAACTTTTTTACCCATCAACGCTTCGCCGAGTGGTGATTCGTTACTGATTTTTCCTTCTAATGGATTCGCCTCAACAGGGCCGACAACAGAATATGTCGTTGCCTTTTTACCAGATTTTAGCTCAACCTTACTACCC